>NZ_LT984884.1:3708498-3806579 GCF_900258515.1 Lentibacillus sp. Marseille-P4043
CGGAAATAACCGCTCCCATTACACTATAAGTTGCCGAAATTTTTAACCCGGAAAATAAGGACGGTAACGCACTGGGGATTTCCAATTTGGTGAAAATCTGTCTCTTATTTGCTCCGGCCATTTGTGCATAATGAAGCAAATCACGATCCGTTTGCCGAAACCCATCCAATGCTGCAACAGCAACTGGAAAGAAACAAACCAATGTGATCACGATTATCTTAGGCAACACCCCAAATCCAAACCAAATAACGAGGAGCGGTGCAAGCACAATAATCGGGATGTTTTGTGATAGGATCATCAATGGAAAAAATGCTTCGCGTATAAATGAAACAAGGTGCAGACAAATAGCAACAAGAATCCCAACGCTTACACCGATCAAAAGACCAACAACCGATAATGTAATGGTTGAGACTAAATGATGTTGATACATCGGCCAGCCTTCTATTCCTGTTTGAACAATTTGTGATGGTGCGGGAAGGAGCCAATCCGGTATATCAAATAGTATACTGGAAAGCTCCCATGCACTGAACAAAAGGAGGATAACCACAAGCGGTTTCCATCCTTTTTCAATGATCCCTTTCATTAGCGATATTTCTCCGTCAGTTCATACATTGAAGCCCCATCTGGTTTATGAAACACTTTTACCTGCGAAATAATACTTTCACACCCGCGTTCAGTCATCCTTGTATTCATTTTTTCGATAATTGATAGAAGCACCGGCAAATCGCCTTCCATTGTTGTCTCGAGCGGGTTCACCTCATATTTCACGCCTGATTGAGCAATAACTTCTATTGCAGCATCTACATATGGAATCGTATCCTCCCCATTTTTTGTCTTTGGTATAATTTGTACACTCACTAACGCATTTGCCATTTAAATAACCTCCTATTTTGGTAGAAATTCATTCGTAAAAGCTTTTTCGCTATCTAGTCGTGTGTCTAATAGATTGTTATCGTACATCCAATTTGCATAATTCTCCCAGACTTCTAGTTTCTGTTCGCCCCAACGATCGGCATCATCCTGGTATTTTGGTGAGAGCCACTCTTGACTCGCCTGTACCAGTTCCACATCAAGATCGGGAACTGCGTCTATCAATATAGCAGCCGCTTCGTCAGGGTTATCGATAGCAAATCTATATCCTTTCGAAACAGCCGCTAAAAACTTCTTAACCGTTTCCGGATTTTCCTCAATTGTTTGTTCATTCGTCGTAAGAACAGGTGTATAATAATCAAGTTTTTTCGAGTAGTCAGTTAGGTACAACATGTTTAACTCCTCACCGCGCAGTTCAGCTTCTACACCAGTCCAGCCATAATAAATCCAAGCAAAGTCAATATCGCGTTTCACTGCCGTAAAGAAGTCAGTGTTTCCCATATTGACAATATCCACATCATCGGCAGAAGCATTCTCTTGGTTCATAAGGGATGTAAGAACAGCCTTCTCAACTGGCGCACCCCAACCACCATACGTCTTCCCGGCAAAATCTTTCGGTGATGTGATATCTTTTTCTTTAGGTGAGGCAAAACCAGATGTATTATGCTGAATCACTGCTGCAATGGAAACGATCGGAACACCTTGTACACGTGCTTCCGTAATACTTTCCTGCGCACCCACACCAAAATCGGCCTTACCTGACGCGACAAGCTGATCAGCTCCAACTTCTCCCGGCATCATAATTTCCACATCCAGTCCCTCGTCATTAAAGTATCCCTTTTTCTGTGCAACATAAATGCCAGTATGATTCGTGTTTGGTGTCCAGTCCAAGACGAACTTTATTTTCTGCTTAGTGTCCTCATCTTGATCCGCACTTTTGGACTCGTTGTTGCCGTTACATGCCACAAGAACGGTAGTGAGCATAAGTAACATTAAAAGCTTCTTCATTTCCTAACCTCCATCGTGTATGTAATTTTTGTTTAGGAAAATGACCGGCATAAAAGAGTAAAAATGACAATAAAAAAACACCACCATTTTTAAACCTGGGGTGCATGCAAAAAAAGAAAGATTTACCTTTTCTTTTAGATAAATTCGCCTTTTCTTTTAACATGATGTTCCCTACGCTGGTTTCAGCCAGATCAGGTTCCAAGGGTCAGTATCTAACGGATACAATCTCAACCAGCTCAACTGGTCCCCCCACAAAATCTATTTAGTTTTGATCTTACATGTATAAGGTACTACATTACGATACCGTTTTCAAGAAGAATTATAATTTTCAAACCGGATCGTTAAATATTGGCCCGCCAAACACTGTTGTATGATATTCTCCCGATTCCCCCAGCGGACAAACATCCTTCTTGCTAATATCCGTAATAAACGACTCATCTACAAGTCGGCCTATCCAGCTTTCCGGAAGTTTTGTATTATCTACCTTGATAACCCGTGCCTGAAACTTTGAAGCGACAAATTCTCTTAATAAATCCAATACCTTATGTTGATCCGTCCACAACGGGTAAATCGGCGCTACGCCAGCTTTTTCTGCAACCTGCTCTCCCCACTCACGATGCCCTTCTAAGTATATGTCACCAAATGCCACGCTATCAATCTCATAGGTCATTTTTAAATCTTGTAGCGTATGAACAAAATCCTGTGTATATTCCGTAAAGTCTGTTTTGATAAAATGAACGGGAATCCCGATCCGTTCAGCCTGCTTTTCAATTCGATCAAGCTTCTCCCCATGCGCGACTGTTTCATGTTTTTCCTGCCATATCGTTGTAATCAGACAGGAAACATCATGACCTTGTTGTTGCAATCGATATAATGCTAGACTGCTATCTTTCCCACCACTGAATGATAAAGCTATTTTCATATCTACTGGCTCCTTCTTCTACTAATTATCTACACTATATCACTCAACCCTAAAAGAAAGAAAGCCAGTGGTCAGCTGGCTTTCCCCAGGAGGTTTCATGGGTTGTAATAAATCTTCCACAAGCCTTGTTTCGATTTATACTTTATTCTATGTGCATGCAGCCTCATTCGTATTGGTGATTTCCTCAAGACAACCGTACATTTAGCGCGAAATCTAGTCGGTTTTTCGTAATGTTTGTTGCTATGTGATTTGGTAGTTGATATATAATGCGATGCAAGTAAGAAGTTGCTCTCCCACCAGAATCTTGATCGGGTCGATGCTACCTCGTTCGGGTTGATATTCTCGATTCGGGTTGATGTTTCTCGGATTCGGGTTGATGTTCCCTCGTTCGGGTCGATGTTTCCTCGTTCGGGTCGATGTTCTCGGATTCGGGTTGATGTTCCCTCGTTCGGGTCGATGTTTCCTCGTTCGGGTTGATGTTTCTCGGATTCGGGTTGATGTTCCCTCGTTCGGGTTGATGTTCCCTCGTTCGGGTCGATGTTTTCGGATTCGGGTTGATGTTCTCGAATTCGGGTTGATGTTCTCGGATTCGGGTTGATGTTCCCTCGTTCGGGTCGATGTTCTCGGATTCGGGTCGATGTTTCCTCGTTCGGGTTGATGTTCTCGGATTCGGGTCGATGTTAAAAACAACTTTCCAGCTCCAGCAAGCTGTGCCCCACAACATGAAGACCTTTTCTTATTGTAGACGAAATAAATGACGATATATGGAAAGTGTGTTAATTAAGCCAAAAATATTTTATAATTATAGTGGACAACTAAACAAAAACTTGAAACCAAATACGGCTTTGATTCGTATAAGTGTTATCACTAAATTCATCGAATAAAAGGAGGTGAATACAGATGCTGGAATTGCTAGGTCAATTGACAGGGGATGTTTCGCCGCTTTACTTGTATCTAAGCATAGCTTTATCCATGATATGTGCATATCGTGGCATTTCGATAAACTTACATCACATCCATCAGAACAATGAAATGTTTACCAGACAATGGCATGCGATTGAATTTCGTTTACTTCCAATGCAAGAAGAACTTGGAATAAACATGGAAATTCAAAACTGGATTACCACAAAAACAAAACGGATAGAAGCCCCGGATGATGATACAGACAGCCATTCCTTCTCGTTATCAACGACAATTAAGATACTACGAGGAGGACAACAATGGAAAGAAAATCTGTATTCACAATCCTTACAAAATATAGCTTTATCGGTTTCATCTTATTAATCGCTTTAACCGGATGCCAAGGTGCAAATGGTGATCCAATCAGTGCCGATTCACCTGGCTTTTTCGATCATTATTTCGTTTATCCTTTTTCCCTGTTAATTAAAGGGCTCGCTTCGTTGTTAAATGACAATTTTGGCGTATCAATTATTGTTATTACGTTGCTTGTTCGGCTTATATTGATGCCTTTCATGCTGAAGCAAATGAAAAGCAGCAATCAAATGCGTGAGAAAATGAACGTCATGAAGCCGGAAATGGATGCAATTAAAGAAAAGTATAAGGACAAAAAAGATAAAGAATCACAAATGAAAATGCAGCAGGAAACGATGGAACTTTATCAAAAACATCAGATGAATCCAATGGCCTCTCTAGGCTGTCTACCAATGATCATTCAAGTTCCAATTTTTATCGGACTTTACTATGCAATCCGGCGAACTCCGGAAATCGCAACACACAACTTTCTCTGGTTTAACTTAGGGCAAACCGATATGATTCTGCCATTTATCGCTGCAGCTATCTATTTATTACAGGCGCTGGTTTCACGAATCGGAATGGATCCAAACCAGAAAAAGCAAATGGCGCTATTTAGTTTTATTTCGCCAATTATGATTTTTATTGTCTCATTTAATTTCCCTGCCGCTTTGCCATTGTATTGGGCCGTAAGTGGGCTATTCTTAGTTTTTCAAACATTAATTTCGAAAAGAAAATACCGGACAAAAACTGAGGAATCATAAAAGAACAGCACTTCCAAAACGGAAGTGCTGTTTTGATTTGCTATAGATTCAACGAATTATTCTACGCTGCTGCAGTAAAACGGATAAAATCAATCGCATCTACTGACGTATATAGTTTCGTATTTTCTCCATAACCACTGCTAACATCAAGGACTAACACCAATTCATCTGTAACCGTTGAGAGAATGCCTTCTATTAAATTATTATCTGTAGCTACCTCAACACGTGAACCAATTCTTGTCGCTAGTTCTGCAGCAAAAGTATCTGCAAACATCTAAATCCCTCCTCTTATATTTCACTAACAAATTCGACTTTTTCCATACGGACCAATACTTGATCTCCAGTGGTTTCAATAATTGCGATATAGTCATCTCTTACAGCAATTAATGTTCCAGTTACCATACCAAACGGGGTCGTCACTTGTACTGTTTCATTAACCAAATCTAATAATACGTCACGAAGTGTATTAGGTGTACCTGGCGTGGTTGGCGGAGGTGTTTCTGTTCCACCATCTGTATCGCCATTTCCTACGCCGATATTGAAGTCGACATCTAATCCTGGTAAATCAAGTGAAAAATCATTACTTACCCCACTACTTGAAGCAATATTTTGTGACAATTGGTTAAGATACCTCAATAGATTTGTCTGACGATCTGTGAGTGCCAACTGTATCCATCCTTTCTGTTAATATAATATCTATCTCTATTTACCTTATTCTTATTCCATCCTTCTGTAAGGGCATTTACCATCCAATCCTAGCTAATTCCACCAATATCCTATACATATAGATAGATAACTAGGTTTGCCCTAATGTTGTATTCTGCCCGCAGTTGTATACACTTCAGGCATCCTTAGGTCGGCTGGAGAGCCTCCTCAGGCCAACACGACGTTGGTCACGAAGCCGTTGCCACAAAAGCAGCCAATTCGAAAAAAGCGACACACCTTTTGAATGTCTTGCCATTAACACATACAACCAGTATCGGCAAAACTAGACTATTAGCTAACACGATCGTTTTTCATACGAATATACTATATAAAAATAAGCTCTGGAGGTGGAATAAATGAGTAATGAAAATAAAGCATCGAAACCGATTATTGATATGCTTATAGAATCGACATTAAAAAAACACGGGGCGACATTAGAACCAAGTAAAATTGACCCTAAGGAAAAAGAACAAATTAAAAAAATGGTTGATAACTTAAGGAAAAGTGTTGAGGATTTATCGCGTGAAAAGAAAGAAGAAAAAGAAGATAATGCGTAAATATCGATCAATAGTCTATTGCATGGTACCAGATTTGCCACAACACTAAGCCTATATCTATAAATATAGTAACACTAGCCCGGATTAAACAGATAATCCGGGCTAACCTATGCCTATCTCCCCTTCTTATAAAAATAGGTTTCTATGATAAGACAATCACCCTTACTCTTTGAAACCTAATACATAACATAAAGTAAACGGCAAGAAGGAGGAGAGATAATGGTAATGTATAATCACCAAAAAAATTTTTTACTAGCAAGAGAAAGAGCTCATGCTCGTAGAGGTAAAGTAGATCTATGTGATAATAACTGTCATAGTCATTGTGATAGTCACTGCGATAATCACTGTGATAATCATTCATGTAATCACTGTCAACAGTCAGAAGCAAGCCACCACCATCATGAGTCCTGTCATAGACCAGAGCATCATCACAAATGGAATGCACTAGACCCAACGATGGATCACCCTATGTGCGAGAACACGAATGCTGATACGGATGTTACACAGGATCAATCATCACAGGTAAATAACCTTCAAAGCTCTATTGAATCCATTGTTATAAAAGATTCATGTGATGTGGACGTATCATCAACCGACACCCAAGCCGCATTGAACATTCAGGTTGCACTTCAAGCTGCAATTGCCTTAGTTATTAGTATATCAATAGCAGATAGTAGTACCGGAGATGCTATCACACAGGATCTATATGCTAAATTAAAATCTAGCCAGGTGAATAAACAACACACGTATATTGAAAATTCCCGCGGTGTAAACGTAACAACAAGAGATACAGACATCGCAGTAAATGCCCAACTACTATTACAAGTATTGATTGCATTAGTTGTAAGACTAGACATCTTGTAATGATAGGTTACCACACACAACCCCATTTCCTTCCTGGGATCATATAAACGGTATAAAACATGATGAAGTCTCATTGCCCATCACTTCGATTAGAAGACAAATTGAAAATGAGCGTTGCTAAATAGTATAAAAAACAAAACTTGACAAGACCATCTCCAATTTGGAATGGTCTTTATTTTTTGTCTAAAACAATAACTATCTTTTACGATTCCTTGCTAAAGCACACAAAAATGCTGCCCGAGGATATCTCAGGCAGCATAAGGATTTTTTAGCAAGTGAATAGACAATGGAATTTCTGAAATAAAATTTAGTGATTTGACATACATTTACTACTAGGCTACTTACTATTGCAAAAAGGTTACAACTTATTAATAACCTCACTAATTTCATTGGTAATCATTAAAGTTTTCATTCCATCTTTAGCTGAAACGAAAGGATTTGTATCTAGCTGAATACAATTTATAAAGTCCAACAGCTGGATGGTTAATGGCTGTATGGAATTATCAACTCGAATCGTTTGCGTTACCGTTACCGGATAATTGTTAGCATTCTCTTTCATCGCACGTGTCAGTTTCATTTCTCCATCAAGAATATTCGCTTCCATAAAAGCATTTTCCGTTAAAATTTTTATCGTTCTCATTTTTTTCTTTGCTTTAAAACTTGCCGTCAACTGTGCTGTAACGCCCTGTGAAAGTTTGGTGATGACAACAGCATGTTTTGGGGTATTCTCCAATACATTTCCAAGTGCGTAGAATGTCACAATTTTATCATGAAGAAGCTCATGTAAAATATAAAGATCATGAATCATTAAATCCTTCACAACATCAACCTTTTCCATTCTCTCGTCATATGGGTTCAATCGTTGAAAATCAATTCCTATAATAGACTCGCCTTCCAACTCTTTTGCAAGAACTTGAATGAAAGGATTGAAAAGTTCAATATGCCCCACTTGGAGTTTAACGCCTGCTTCAGTGGCTTTTTGGTCTAAATCTTTAGCCTGAGCAACTGTACTCGTAATTGGTTTTTCCATTAACATGTGGACGTTGTGTTTAATGCAAGTTAAACCGATATCATAATGAAATTCTGTCGGTACAGCAACACTGACGGCATCGACGGATTGCAGCAAATCACGGATCGATTGAAATTGCTTCACCTTATACCTTTCAGCAACTTGGTGCCCTTTCTTTTCGTCATTATCGTATATACCGACAAGCTGGCAATGATCATGTAACGATAAATATGTTCGCACATGATTTTCTCCCATATTACCTGTTCCAATTACGCCTACTTTCATAAAATATCTCCTCACTCTATATAACTGCTCATTGATATCCTATGCACAAGCAGTTAGATGAGATAGACTACCATAACGAAAAAAATAAAATTGGCTTTTGTTACGGGGGATATCAAAAGCGGAAGCGCCCGTTAGCGACGTACGGACTGGACTGAGCCGTAGGAAATAAAGGAAACACGGTGAGCATAAGCGAACCGATGTTGACTTATCATACGGAGGTGAGGGAAGTCTCGCTGGGCGCTGAAGCTAGATGTGGCCCGTCCCGTCTGAGAAACATATTTGATCCAAAATTTTATACCTTCTCCAGGGCTAAAATACTAGACTATATAAAGGAAGGTGATGGAAGTATGTTAAATGTATTATTTATAGCCGAAGACACGTCAGAACAATTACATAAGATGTACCATTACTTGGAACAGGAACTTGCCAAGACAGTGAACTTGACGATGTGGAGGAATCCGGGTCATATGGATTATATATTAAATCAACTCCCCGTTAGACCGGATTTTATCTTACTGTTAAATGATATTGGCAGGCAAATGAAACCATTGATGAACGGCCTATCCCGCACTGGTATTCCCACTGGTCTCTTTGTGAATGATGTTCATCGCCTTGTAAAGCTTAGAAGGAACTATGTAACCAAACATAACATTGCTCATTTGTTCACGGTTACACGGGATAAATTTATCGAACTATATCCAGAATTCATTAACAAGATGGAATGGTTTCCACACTTTGTTCAGACGGAAATTTATCGCGACTATGGTATGAAAAAAGATATCGACTTATTAATGATGGGAGCGGTTAATGATATTTATCCATTACGGCAAAAAATAGTAGAAGCATATGAAGGAAATCCGAATTTCACTTATCATAGGCATCCAGGTTACCAGAATGTTAGCAGAATAGATAAGGATCAACATTTTATTGGTCAAAAATATGCAATAGAGTTAAATCGGGCGAAAATCGTGTTCACCTGTCCATCCGTATTTTATTATCCAGTCATAAAATATTTTGAGATACTTGCTTGTAAATCCCTACTACTCGCTCCAACGTTTCCTGAATTAGAGGATCTCGGATTTATACCTGGCTATCATTTTGTACCGATTGATGAAGATGATTTCATGGAAAAAGCAGCCTATTACGTAGCGAATGAAACAGAACGTAAACAAATTGCCGAGCAGGGATACCAATTTATCCGGCAAACGCATTCCGCAAAAATCCGAACCGAGCAACTCGTTAAAAGAATCGAAAGCATACTCCAACAATGAGAGGAAAGGAGGTTTTTACTTGTCTGACATTCCAGAAAGCGTACAACTGGGTAATCATGTCGTGATTGAAGAAAATGTAACCATAGGAGAAAATGTTGTGATTGGGCATCATACAACAATTTTGGCAGGCACCCGCATTGGTGATAACGTCACAATTGGCTGTAGTTGTGTTTTAGGAGTCAAACCAGCCGTCAACAAGCGAATGCGCAAGTCGTCCAAGATAAATACACAACTCATCATTGACTCCGAGGTTAAGATCGGTCATTTAGTATCCATCTACGCCGGTACGAATATCGAAAATAATGTATTTATTGGGGATCACGCAAGTATTAGAGAAAATGTTTCGATCGGTAAGGAGTCAGTGGTTGGAAGAGCAGCTATTGTCGAATTAAATACGATAATAGGAAAATCTTGTACCATTCAAACGCAGGCCTATGTAACAGGAGACACGACACTGGAAGACGATGTTTTTATCGGTCCTTGTGTATCCATGTCTAACGATAAATACATGGGAGCAAAACAATATTCGTTAAAAGGCCCTTACCTTAAAACAGGAGTTAAAGTTGGTAATAACGCATCATTATTGCCAGGAATTGTAATCGGGTCCAATACCGTTATCGGTGCAGGTGCTGTTGTCACCAAAAATATGGATGATGATATTGTTGCAGCTGGGGTTCCAGCGAAGAAACTGACTTGACAGGAATATTATCAGAGAAAGGTAGGATTACTGTGCCAAAAAAAGTTTGCATGGTTGTAGCATATCATCCATTTATGGACGCGAGAATTTTCAAGAAAGAAGCAAAAAGCCTGCAAAAAAAGGGGTACAACGTTACGATGATTGTTCCAAGAAGGAATGGACATTTGTTCGATATTGATGGTACCCCTTTTACAAAGAGTTTTAGAAATAAAGTTTTCACCTATGATGGAATAAAAATTGTCACGTACAACTGGGAAAGCTGCAAAAACCACTTAAATAAAGTCTTAAGCAATGAAGAAATATGGGAGACTCAAGGTTTTAACAACCATTTAACCCAACTCGCCATCCAGCAAGACGCCGATATCTACCACACACATGAGTACCTCTCTCTTTTCGCTGGAATTGGTATAAAAAGGTTAATGAAGAAGCGAAAAGGAAAACATGTTAAATTAATTTACGATAGCCATGAATTGACCCCTGATCCTTTAGACACAAAATATCCTGAAGAAACGAGAAAGAGTCTGCAACAAAAGCTTCTTTACATGCTTGACGAAGTAGACTATGTCATCACTGTTTCCGATTCCATTAAATCATGGTATTTAGCACATAAACCGAATTTGCCTATCGAAGTGATTTATAATTCACCCCCGCTTGCTAAAAATTATCTACCTAAAGAATATCATTCAAATAATGTAACGATTGGTTATGAAGGAAATTTTGATGATAAAAAAGGAATGAAAGAAAAGATTATCGGCATTACAGAAATATGCGCCAAAAAAACTGATTTTCAATTCAAAGTTATTGGCGGAAGTCGATTTGGTAGTTCATTTTCAATACCAAATCATCTACAGGATAATATACAACTAACCGGATGGGTTGATTATCAACATCTTCCAGACTATTTAAATGATGTTGATATTGGCTGGATTGATCTTGAAAATGTTGAACACTCCCTTAATCGAAAATATGCCTTACCAAATAAATTCTTTAGCTATCTGAACAACGGTATACCAGTATTAGTAAACAAATGTCATGAAATGGAAAGCTTTATTCGTAAACATCAATGTGGCTTTGTTGTCGAAAAGACGAATGCAACGGCTCAAGATTATGCAGAAGCATTGCTACATCTTCAGGAAGATAAAGGCAAATTAAAACAAATGAGTCAGAATGGCCGTAGTATAATGGAAAGCTTGTACTCATGGGAAAAGATGGAGAATCGATTATTCCATGTTTATGATCAACTTCTCACATGAAATCAATTAGAGACAGATTTTTAACCTTTTCATATAAGGCCCTATTCATAATGCTTGTTACTTTTAAATTTCGTAGTTGCTATATTATGTGCAATAACTAGAAATCAAGTTCGGAGTTTTGACAACCGCTACGGGAAAACACTACGCTTTCCGCGGGCACGGCTTCAGCCTCCGAAGCGGAAAACCGCCGCTTCGAAGTCTTCAGACACGTGCTGGGGCTGCGCTAACTCGCCCCACCGAAAACCATTGTTCCCGCAGTCTCCGAGTTTTCCCTTCGCTAGTAGGTGCTATTACTTGATATACATGCTATATCTACACAAAAATTAGGGAACTTCTACTAGTGGAGTCAGAATACGTAGACTCCTTGAAAATACAGTTCGATTTTATGCGTGCGATGTAATGCTGCCGAAGCTTTCCTTGTCCTGCGGGGTCTTCAGCTGTTGCTTTTCCCGCAGGAGTCTACTTGTATTTCCTCCACTAGTATTGTGATTTAAAACTCATTACATTCAGCTATTGCTTGAGTGAATTTCTGTTCAAGGGTGAAAAAGTCTTGTGTAACGTTAGAATCCATGGCTTTTCCCTTGTCGATAATCAGAGCACTACTACCAGCGGAGGCAGAATACGTAGACTCCTGCGGGAACAGCACGAGTCTGAAGACCCCGCAGCGGCGGTTTTCCGTGAGGAGGCTGAAGCCGTGCCCGCGGAAAGCGAAGTATTCTGCCGGAGCGGAATTCAGACATTGCATCATCATTGTTACGAAAGGAAATTTCATTGTGTCGCAGTTTATATCTATCGTGAAAAAAACAGCAATTTTAGTAAACAGCAATATTAAAGAGGTGAGTTTTTTGGAATCAAAATCAATGAATACTATTAAAGTAGTAATGCACGATCAATTTGAAGCTGCAGGAAAAAAGATTGGAGACGAATGGCTTGTCCCGCTTTCTCTAATAGAAAAAGGATACAACATTAGTAAACAATGGAATGAAAAAGAGGAAACGTTAAAAATTAATGTGACTAATGCAAGAGTATCCGAGATTAAAAACTATGATCATAAAGGGAATTATTTACATTATGACAAAAATAGAGTTGAAAACTGGAATGTAACATTCACGCCTGATGGAATACCAAAAACAATTTATCCCCATGGTCAATATTTTAACCCGTCTACTATTGCTCAATATGGCTTGCAACATTATAGTCTATATCTAAAAAATAATGATACCGTTAGTAAAGGTAAATTTTTAAAGGTAGCCAATTGGTTTGTAAATAACCAAGATTACCGTGGTGGCTGGGCATATAGCTTTGATCATGACTTTTATCCAAATAGGTTAGATAAACTAAAAGCTCCATGGTATTCGGCTATAGGTTTAGGGAATGCGATGTCAGTTTTATCACGAGCATACTTTTTAACAAAGAATACGAAATATAACAGTTGTGCCCTGAGAGCCAAAACACTTTTTAAAACACCATCAGCTAATAACGGGGTGCAGGCTAAATTTGAAAATAGATTTTTATTTTACGAGGAATGCCCTACAGATCCCCCCAGCTATATTTTAAACGGCTTTATGTTTGCCTTAATTGGACTATATGATTTATATAAAGCTACAAATGATAAAGAAATAAAATGGTTATATGATGAGGGAATCATTTCACTAAAACGAATGCTCCCGCTATATGATTTAGGAAACCGTACAGCATATGACCTAACCCATTATACAACAGATGGTGGATTTCCGAATGTAGCAACGTGGGGATATCATATCGGGCATATTCATTTGCTGGCTGCGTTGAATTCAATCGAGAAAGACCCGAAACTGGACGAAGCTTTACTACGATGGAAAGGATATTTAAAAGGGAACGTCAAATAAGGTCATTTAATTTTATTTAAGTAAAAACACACGTAAAAATGAGGTGAGATTTAACTCACCTCATTTTTACGTGTGTTTACATTTTTTCGTAATTAATGGCCATCGTTCTGTTTTGTCTCTTTCACCCAATTCACCGTACGCATTATCCCATCCTTAAAAGGTGTCTTTTGCATCTGACCAACCATATCAACAAGTTTTCCCACTGATCCTCGATGACTTTGAACATCTGCCTTTCGAGCAGGCTTTTTAAGAATAGTTCCCTTATATTTCATACTATCAACGACCGTTTCCACTACTGTTTTAATGGATGTCTGCTGGTCTGTCGTAACGTTTACACATTCACCAGGAGGGATAACGGAAAATACTTTTAATACGATATTAGCCGTATCCTGTACATAAATATAATCTCTTGTTTGTTGACCATCCCCATGGATCTCTGGGGCAGTTCCTTCTAAGATTTTTTTAATGGTAAGTGGAATGACCCCTGCCATCTCTCCTTCAAAATTTTGCCTCGGTCCATAGTTATTAAAAGGCCGAACAATAAAAGCATCTAAATCAAACATTCTTACATAAGACTGCAGCATCAAATCTGCCGAGGCTTTCCCTGCTGCATATGTTGTCAATGGGATAAGGGGATGTCCTTCATCCATAGGTTGGTATTGAGCTGAACCATAGGCCTCTGATGATGAAAAATGACATAATGTTTGAAAAGCATTTTTTCGTTGAAGTTCCAATAAATTTTTTAAGACAAGTACATTTGTCAAAAAAGCATTGGCAGGGTTCATGAAGGAATAGTTTAGCGGTTTGGTTGCGCAGTTAAAGACAATGTCAATCTCATATTTTTCGATGATGTAGGTAAGTGCCTCTTGATTCTCAGCATTATCTACATGGAGGATTGCTCCCTTATTTAATGCATGATTTAAGTTATCTTTTGTTCCGATAAATAGATTATCCATAATGATAACTTGGTTTGCACCCTCTGTTATTAGCTGATCTACCAAATGACTACCAATAAAACCGGCACCTCCAACAACTAAAATGGTGCTATTCTTAATTGATTGTCGTTTCAATCTTTGTCCATTCCTTTCTAAATGTTTATTTAAGGCCCTTTTCGTATGATTGTTGCTTTTTCATTTCGTAGTTGATATAAAATGCGACATAACTTTTTACGTGACTTCCACTCATCCTATAAAAGAGAGTGCTAATCCAGCGCTGCGGAAAAATACTCGCTTTCCATGGGGAACGCTTCAGCCTCCTCGCTCGCAAAGAACGCTCGCTGCGGGGTCTTCAGACTGTTCCTTTTCCCATTGGAGTCTCGCATTTTTCCGCAGCTTAGAATAGTTTTCTGTTCAAATGATAAAAACTTTTCTAAACGTCGATTCAAATGGGCAATAACCACGCTATAATCAAAAGTTCTCTACCAGCGGAGGCAGAATACGTAGACTCCTGCGGGAACAGCACGAGTCTGAAGACCCCGCAGCGGCGGTTTTCCGTGAGGAGGCTGAAGCCGTGCCCGCGGAAAGCGAAGTATTCTGCCGGAGCGGAATTCAGACATTGNGCTTGAGTGAATTTCTGTTCAAGGGTGAAAAAGTCTTGTGTAACGTTAGAATCCATGGCTTTTCCCTTGTCGATAATCAGAGCACTACTACCAGCGGAGGCAGAATACGTAGACTCCTGCGGGAACAGCACGAGTCTGAAGACCCCGCAGCGGCGGTTTTCCGTGAGGAGGCTGAAGCCGTGCCCGCGGAAAGCGAAGTATTCTGCCGGAGCGGAATTCAGACATTGTATCATCATTGTTACAAAAGGAAATTTCACTGTGTCGCATTATATATCTATTGTGTAAAAAGCAACAAATGTCTTCGATTGGGCGAGGAATCGCAGTCCCAAGCTTTTAGAAACAAGCCTAAAAATTCAATCGAGATTGTCCGCCGTCTACAGTTATCGTTGAGCCAACAATCCAGGAGGCTTTATCGGAAGCCAAAAATACGGCAACATTCCCAATCTCCTCCGTTTTCCCAAGTCTTCCTGCTGGTATTTTATCGCGGGCATAATTTTTAAGGAAATTGGAGTCCTGTTCCAGCCTGTGTTTCCATACTTCATTCGGATGATAAATAGCTCCTGGTGCAATTCCAACTACACGAATATTGTGTTGGATTACTTCAGAACTGAACGCTTTTGTAAAACTGATTAAAGCTGCTTTTGATGCATTATAGGAAGGTAGCCCTCCAGCCTCTTTTCCATAGATGGAGGAAATATTAATAATAACCCCTTTCTCATTATCTATCATGTGCTTACTCGATAACTGACATAAATGAACCGCAGCAATGTAATTTAATTCCATCGCTTCTGTAAATACATTTGGAGTTGTATCTAGAACTCTATTTCCATGACTAGCACCCATATTATTCACGAGTACATCAATCCTATTAAAATCATAGATAAATTCACTTATTAACTGCTCTCTATTTTCATATTTTGAAAGATCACTTTGATAGATTTGTACGTCTAGCTCTTTTTTTGCACGTAATAGTTCTTTATTATTTCTAGCTGCAATTCCAACATGTGCCCCTTCATCAAGAAAAGCTTTGGCGATCCCTTTACCAATCCCCCTTGAGCCCCCAGTAATTAATACCTTTTTCCCTTTTAAATTTAAATCCATTCTTTACTCCTCCTAAAATCTTGCATCCCCGCTTCCTGTACAAAAAATTGCCAACTAGAGATAAATTCGGCTAACTAGTTGATAATCTACATTTCTCTGACAGAACACCTCCCCCGTTTCTATCAACACACATTTATTTATATTTGTATGAACAATCGAGCAATGTTGTTAATACGTTAATACTAATTATCTCAACTTTCGCAGCGTGAAATAGACAAATAAGCCTTGATAAAATGTGGAAGGATGGATATTCACTACTCAAGTTGACTTTGGATTAATCACATTTAAACAAGTTTTGACTGCTGGACTCTTTTCTATAAGTACACGCATTTCCCACCGTCCGGGATCGTTCCGGGTGGATGCTTTCCGCGGGCACGGCCTCAGCCTCCTTGCCCCGGCGAGGGGTATGTCGACGTTGTCCGCAAAGGACGGTTTTAGTCGACCCTCCTTTTCCAACCACTCTGCGGGGTCTTCGGACACGTGCTGGGGCTGCGCTAACTCGCCCCACCGAAAACCATTGTTCCCGCAGGAGTCACCACCCTCCACTCACCCGGACTAGTGAAGCGGTAGAATGCGACTTGGTAGAACACATACTACTACAGTTAATGGTAGTAAATGCAAAACCAGTGGAGGAAATACGCGGAGACTCCTGGGGGAGGAAAGGCCTAGGTGAGACCCCGCAGTGCGTTAGCACGAGGAGGCTCAGCAGCCGCCCCCGGAAAGCGTAGTGTATTTCCGGAACGGCGAAGGAGCAATTTTTTAGTTATTACACATTTTGTATATAAATCAACAAATGTTTTCAATAGGGCGAGTAATCGTAGCCTCAATCTTAACAGTCTTTAGGTTTACCAGAGTTGTCAAGGCAATTATTAGAGACGTTCAAAGTTTGCCTCAGCTAACTGTTTGATCATATTTTATTGGTGCGAAAGTTGAGTGATTATGAAGAAAATAATAAAGGGTGGAGATAGTGATTGTGATTCAAACCTATTTTATGCCTATCTTTCTTTTACGATAGTTTCTTAGCCTAGATACTATCGTAGGCGAAACGTTTCTATCCGGGTTATTCCTCCCTTTCGAACACGCACTTATACGACGATCCACAAATAACGTAATGAAAGGACAGATACATTTGAGAGTATTGCATATTTCTTATGGTTCTCCCATGATTGAATTGTCAAAGGGATTACAATTAAAAGGGATCCAATCTACATCTTGTCACTTTGATGAGCACCCGTTTAACTTCAAACCAGATTTATGTTTAAACTTAAATTTGCTACCACAAACAACCAGACGTGCTAAAATAAATCAGTTCCTGCAAAAATCAATCCAAGCGTATGACATCTTTCATTTTCATTTTGGTGAAACATTTTTTCCCGATAAGAAGGACTTGGAAATTTTAAAACGAGCTGGAAAGAAAATGGTTGTCCACCATCACGGTTCTGATGTTCGACTTCTTTCGGTTGCCCAAAAAAACAATCCTTATGTGCGGGTAAAACCGGAATGGACAGAGGAAAAGATAACCAATAATTTATCTATTTTATCGAAGTATATTGATCATGCGATCGTACAGGATTATGAATTAGCAGGGTATATTTCGGATTCCTATAAATATGTCCATGTTATACCACACGCAATTGATCTCAATCAATTTAAGCCACAATATCCACCAATGAACAACACTGCTCCCCTTGTTGTTCACGCTCCGACAAAGCGAAATCTAAAAGGGACAGAATCCATTATCGAAGCCGTTAACCAGCTAAAAGATTCTGGTCTTTCGTTTGATTTCAAGTTAATTGAAGGGATGAATCACCAAGAAACAATGAACCTTTTAGCTGCTGCAGATATCGTGATTGATCAGCTACAAATTGGTTCATACGGTTATTTGAGCTCAGAGGCAATGGCTTTGGGGAAGCCGGTTATCTGCTATATCAGAGAGGATCTAAAAGCTAAATATCCGAAAGAACTACCTATTGTTCATGCGAATCCGGATACAATTACAACGGTTTTGCGAGATTTAATCAACCACCCAAATCAATGGAAGAATCTCGGGGTACGTGGAAGGACATATGTCTATAATTATCACCGTACCCAAAAGGTGATCAATCAGTATGTTGATATTTATAGAAAGCTCTAGCGAAAGAGGTGAGTAGTTCTCATCCTTTCGTTATTTACTTTTCTTGAGGATGTCTATTATTGTTTTCGATGTATTTCCATCTCCAAAAAGCTGTGGATATTGTTTAGGGACTTGGAACGACTTCACCGTATCAACGATCAACTGCGAATCAGCACCCACCAAGTGATTCCAGCCAGATCGTATCGTTTCCACCCATTCTGTTTCATCCCGTAATGTCATACAAGGAACCTGCAACATGTAGGCCTCTTTCTGCACCCCACCTGAATCTGTTAAGATAGCTTTTGCCTGTGATGCAACAGCTAACATATCAAAATAGTGTAATGGCTCCACAATTTTTATAGGCGAAGACGAAATGAATTCGGTTAACCCGAATTGGTTTATTTTCCGTTCGGTTCTAGGGTGTAGTGGAAGAATAACCTCCATATCTAATTGCTGAAAAGCGTTCAAAATCGATTTTAACCGTTCGGGACTATCCGTATTTTCGGCCCGATGAATCGTTGCAAGATAATAATCCACTTCGGTAAGTGATAATGCTTCTATTATGGTCGATTGTTGCAGTGCATGATGTTTAAAGCGCAGAACGGCATCATACATAATATCCCCCGTTCGATAGACACCCTTTTTGATCCCTTCCCTTTTCAAATTTTCAACAGCAGTATGTGAAGGACAAAATAACCAATCCGCAAGATGATCTGTTATCACCCGATTGATTTCTTCTGGCATATTCTTATTAAAACTGCGCAATCCGGACTCCACATGGGCCACTGGAATATGAAGCTTAGAAGCGGCCAATCCCCCAGCAAGCGTTGAGTTCGTATCGCCGTACACCAATACCAAGTTCGGTTTGACGTCGATCATAACTTTCTCTAACTCTATCAGCATTTTACCTGTCTGTTGTCCATGTGAACCAGACCCTACCCCTAAATAATAATCTGGTTTCGGCAGTTTCAATTGTTTAAAGAAGACCTCGGACATATTTTCATCATAGTGCTGCCCGGTGTGGACCATAATTTCTTCCAATGTTGAATCCGACTTTAAATGGTCAGACAGCATACACGCCTTGATAAACTGTGGCCGTGCTCCAATAACTGTTAAAATTTTCATCGTTCTCCCCTTCCAAGGATCGTATAATCCATTGTATTCGTCACTGGTTATTTGTGTCTTATACCAAATGACCACACCTATAATCAGGTTCTAAACATATTACACAAAAATACAAATAGGATAGAATGAGCAGGAACACAGAAGAATAACAACTTTCACAAGCCTATGTTGGAGGAATAGTGATGAGCAAAAATGTTTGTTTTCTCATAACCGAACATCCCTTTTTAGATGCACGTATTTTTAGAAAGGAAGCAAAAAGTCTCAGCACGCAGGGTTATCAAGTAACGATGATTGTTCCGAGAAAAAATGGGTACTTGTTTGATGTGGACGGCAGTATTTTTCGTGACCAATTTCGAGCTCCGGCATTTTTTCATGAGGGTATCAAAATTGTTACATATGAACAGATGTACCCTGAAAATCAAATTAAAAATCTTCATTATAACCTTCATTCTGGTGATCATACTCGTTTTACCGATCCTTTAGCCAAATTAGGAATTGAACAACAGGCAGATATTTACCACGCGCACGAGTTTTTCTCCCTTTATTCTGGAATCGGAGTTAAGCGTGCTTTAACGACAAAAGGAAAAGCGTGTAAATTAATTTATGACAGCCACGAACTAGAGCCAGACCCACTTATAAGAGAATCGCGAAATACAAAAAAGCTAAAAAATGAAATGCTTGCCTCGATGCTAGATGAAACAGATAGTGTGATCACGGTATCCGAATCGATTAAATCACGGCACCACACGATAAATCCTAGGTTGCCAATCGATGTTATCTATAATTCCCCACCATTAGCACCTAACTATAAACCAGGTCAAGGCAGGAAACGTGATCTAACTATTGCATTCGAAGGTGTCATTGATTCGAAGCGAGGAAGTTTTAGAAAATTGATGGATATCGTGAAGCTGTGCAACAACACCTTTGACCTGAAAGTCCGAATTATTGGCGGTGTAAAAAAATCTAGCAAACAGCAAAGCCTCCCTATCCCTTCCCAACTAGTAGATAAAGTGGAATTTACCGGTTGGCAAAGTTATGATGCCATCCCCAAAGCAATGCAGGACGTTGATATCGGCTGGATCGATTTAGATGCGGAACATTCCCTGAATAATCGGTATGCGATGCCAAACAAGTTTTTTAGCTATTTAAATAATGGCATCCCCATATTAGTCAATCAATGCAACGATATGGAACGTTTTATTGAGGCCTATCAATGCGGGTATATCGTAAAAAGACGACAGGCCCAAGCAACAGATTATGTTCAAGCACTCATTCAGCTCCACTCCAACCGCAAGCAAATTTTTGAAATGAGTAAGAACGCACGTAACATCATGGAAACGCATTTCAGCTGGGAACAAATGGAGAAAAAATTGTTCGCTGTTTACAATCGATTAAATTGATAATCATGTTGTTGATGTAAAGATCGTGAACCTAACAAAACAGTCCAATCAATTCATTTTCAACCACATAAACTGTTAATAAATTTGTTACTCTGACAGAAATGAGGTTGAAATATGACAATAGACCAAAACCAATCATCGTCGAATGTAGCTGTTGTTGGTCTTGGGAAAATAGGACTGACACTAGCTGCAGTATTTGCTAACAATGACTATAACGTATTTGGAGCAGATATTAGTAATGATGTTGTAGATTCCGTAAACCAAGGCAGCTCCCATATAGACAATGAGCCGGGATTAGAAGAACTGGTTGCAAATGCCCAACAGAATCATACATTATCGGCGACAACCAATACGACAAAAGCTGTTGCCCAGGCAAATGTAATCGTTGTGATTGTTCCAGTATTGGTCGATGAACAAAACAACATCGATTACCAATTTATTGATTTGGCTGTTCAGGAAATAGCAAAGGGAATTAAAAAAAATTCATTGGTCATTTTTGAAACGACGCTCCCTCCAGGAGATACGAAAAATAGGTTTGGAAAGAAAATAGCGGAAATCTCTGGTTTGCAATTGGGAACAGACTTTTATCTTGCCTATAGCCCTGAACGCGTTTATTCAAACCGGATTATCCAGGATTTACAAACTTATCCAAAGGTTGTTGGCGGACTCAATGAAAAAAGCCTTGAGCTGGCATCAAATTTTTATAAAAAGGCTTTGGACTGCCAGCTAATCGAAGTAAGCTCATTGGAAACTGCTGAATTCGCTAAGGTCGCCGAGTGTGTGTATCGTGATGTGAATATCGCACTCGCAAATGAACTTGCTCAATTTGCAGATGAGCAAGGTGTTAACATGTCTGAAATAATCCCAGCAAGTAATAGTCAACCATACTCGCATATCCATTCACCTGGTATTGGCGTAGGGGGCCATTGTATCCCCATTTATCCTTATTTTTTCATTAATAAGGGATTGGACCAGGGTATTACCCCATTATCACGAAAAATCAATGACAACATGGCAAACCATTCACTTACAAGAATTGAAAAAGAAATCGGATCTTTAGAAGGTAAAAACGTTCTTATTTTAGGATTATCCTATCGAGAAAACGTCAAGGAGCCAACAAAATCAACAACCTTATTACTCATTGACCAACTTAAGAAGAAACAGGCAAATCTATATGTCAATGATCCATTGTTTACCAATCAGGAAATCGCTGGATATGGCGTTATCCCATTGTCACTGGATGATCCGTTTGTTGCTGAATTAGATATCGTTATTCTTCAGGCTTTCCACCAGGAATATCGTACGATTGATTTCAGCCATTTTCGCACATGTGAGCTTGTGTTGGATGGAAGGAATAAATTAGATCAAAACACGATAACCAAATTAGGCATAAACTATCAAAGTATCGGAAATCAAACCAACAAAAGGAGGCCGTTAGACGAACATGACAAATAACAAGAAACAAATACCAATGGTCGATTTAACAGCAGAATTAGCGTTAATCAGAAAACCCGTTGTTGAGATGGTGACCGAAGTTTTAGATAGTGGGGAATACATTTTAGGGGAAAAAGGAAAGCAGCTTGAAAAGTTAGTTGCCCAATACGTGGATGCCACTTATGGCCTTGGGACTGCTAATGGGACAGATGCGTTGCAATTATCACTAATGGCATTGAACATTGGGCCTGGAGATGAAGTAATCACAACACCATTTACTTTTTTTGCAACCGCCGAAGTAATTGCACAAGTTGGCGCCAAACCAGTTTTTGTTGATATTGACGAAGAAACGTACAATATCGATCCATCCAAAATTGAGGCAGCTATAACGAAAAATACGAAAGCAATCATTGTTGTACACTTATTCGGGCAAGTTGCCAACATGAAAGAAATCATGGCTATCGCAAAGGCACATAAATTACGTGTCATAGAAGATGCCTGCCAAGCAATTGGATCTGAATATGATGGAAAAAGAGTCGGAGCAATTGGCGACATTGGCTGTTTCTCTTTCTTTCCATCCAAAAACCTCGGCGCATTCGGGGACGCCGGGCTAATCGTGACAAATGAACGAGAATTGTATGAAAAAATCCATTCACTCCACAACCATGGAAGTAGCGCAACCTATCAGCATGCAACAATCGGTATGAATAGTAGACTAGATGAATTTCAAGCAGCTATTTTACTAGTTAAACTGTATTATTTAGACATCTTTTTGCACAAACGAAAAGAGATTGCTAAAAGATATACGGAGAATCTGAACAACAATGATCACATCAAATTGCCCCCAGTCTCAGAAAACCGGGAGCACACGTTTCACCAATATTGTATAGAACTGGAAGAAAGGGACAAACTCACAGCGAAGTTAAAAAATAACGGAATCGCCTCAGCCATTTATTATCCTGTCCCCTTGCATCTGCAGAAAGCCTTGCAATATCTTCACTATCAAGAAGGCGACTTTCCAATTGCCGAGCGAACAGCCAAACGCATCATGGCACTCCCCATCTCCCCTATGCTATCTCTTCATGACCAAGACTATATCATTTCAACAGTGAATCGTTTTGTAGAGGGGAATGATTAATGCTCCGTGGGGAGGCGGTTCAGGGCGCGTGACTTTGGCCGGGGTGCGCATCGGCCAAGGGTAGCAGCCGCTTTGGGTTGTTGTCCGGCGACTTTCCGCTTTCGTCCGGCGACTTCCCGCTTTCGTCCGGCGACTTTCCGACCCGAGTGCGCGACTTTCTGGCCCGGGTGCGCGACTTTTTGGCCCGGGTGCGCGACTTTTTGGCCCGGGTGCGCGACTTTACGGCCCGAGTGCGCGACTTTACGGCCCGGGTGCGCGACTTTTTGGCCCGGGTGCGCGACTTTTTGGCCCGGGTGCGCGACTTTACGGCCCGGGTGCGCGACTTTACGACCCGGGTGCGCGACTTTTTGGCCCGGGTGCGCGACTTTCCGACCTGAGTGCGCGACTTCCTGGCCCGGGTGCGCGACTTTCCGACCTGAGTGCGCGACTTCCTGGCCCGGGTGCGCGACTTTACGGCCAGAGTGCGCGACTTTCCGGCCCGGGTGCGCGACTTTTTGGCCCGGGTGCGCGACTTTTTGGCCCGGGTGCGCGACTTTCTGGCCCGAGTGCGCGACTTTCCGGCCAGAGTGCGCGACTTTCCGGCCCGAGTGCGTGACTTTCCGGCCAGAGTGCGTGACTTCCTGGCCCGAGTGCGCGACTTTCCGACCCGAGTGCGCGACTTTCTGGCCCGGGTGCGCGACTTTACGGCCAGAGTGCGTGACTTTCCGGCCCGGGTGCGCGACTTTCCGGCCCGAGTGCGCGACTTTCCGGCCCGGGTGCGCGACTTTCCGGCCCGGGTGCGCGACTTTCCGGCCTGAGTGCGCGACTTTCCGGCCCGAGTGCGCGACTTTTTGGCCTGAGTGCGCGACTCCGGCCTAATTCTGCGCGGCTTCCAAGGTTAATCCGAACGCAGCATTTTTAAAAATTCCTGCCATTTCGATTGGTTCATTTTTGTAATGCTTTCACGGTGTTCTCGGATATTATATACCGTAAAATCACGATAACAAAATGAGGAGCGCTTTATTAATTGGCTTAACACGCTTACATCCTCATATAGTCTTCCATTTTCAAAGGAAACTACCGGAAATCCGCCTTCTTTTTTTAAAATAGATGTTCGATATATTCTTGGTCCGAGTGGAAAACGATACGTTAGCAAGTCTTCCAAACCGTTGACAGCCACTCCTTGGGAAACGCCTTTAAAAAGAACGTCTGCCTCTGCCGAAAGCTGTTTCCATCTTCTTAGGTTGCCGTATAGTACCGAAATATCCTTAGGAAGATCTGATAAATACTGCTTGATCAGAGAAATGGCATCTGGATCAAGCCAATCATCCGCGTCTAATTCTAAGATAAAGTCGGATGTCACATGTGGTAATAAATCATTTAGTGCCTTTGCTTTTCCCTCATTTGCTTTACTAAATACAGTCACTTGTTCCCCATCACTCCATCGTTTTAATTGGTCATGGGAACCATCAGTTGAGCCATCATCCATAATTAAAATTTGATCAGGCTGTTCGTTTTGCAATAAACATGAGGCAATAGCATTTTCTACATATTCACCCATATTGTAATTGGCTATTATAATCGAAATCGATGGATGATCCGGTTTAATTTTTTCCAGTTGGTATTTTTGTATAAATGCTTGCCTTTCCACTGTGTTAGTCGAACTATTTTTTCTTGCTTGTTTCAGAAGACCGTCCTTGAAAACGGAATTCTCCACATTCGCAAATCTAGCGGGAAACAGCGCCTCTTTAAATGGCAGTTGGTGGCTGGATAAAAACTGCTCCTGCTTGAGAAATGATGTACGTAGGAATAATGGACGTTGGAGGGTTATGTTACGATTACGATAAAACGTTCCTAACATCGTTTTTTCATCGGGCAACTGAAGGGATTCAGCGCTTATCGAGGGAGAAAGGTAATCTGCTTCTTGCAGCAGTAACACGTAAAGACTAGCTAGACGAGAGATAGTGGCATTCAATGTATTTCCTAGATAATTATTCTTAACCGTAATAAATTGAAGCTGGCCAGCAAAATCGTACTGGCCCTCTAATAATCTTCCTTGTTCCTGGAAAACAATTACGGATTCCAGTCTGGCATTCACATTTTTCAGAGAGGTTAACGCCTTTTGCAATACAGTCTTATCGGAATAATGAACAAGTATGGCGGTTATATCCTTCAATCGTAAGTCCTCCATTCCTTCAAAGGTTCTTACATTACCGGATTTAATCTTTATCATTGTATTCGGTTTCGATATTGAATATTCAAATTTATGGGTACCTTAAATCATATCATTTCGCAATAGACGAATCTCTCACCCGTTTTTCCAGTTTGCTTGCTTCTATCCGCTCAATAAACTTTTTACATTTTAAAAAGGAATACTGAAAAATTGGACTTTGGACGAAGGTGAAGATAAATGTAAAAATAAACACAGGGCCGCCTAGAAGCAACCCAATTACGAGCACACCGGTCTCCGTAATTATTCGCACCCTTCTAATTGGTGCTCCAAGCTTATCGGAAATCGACAGCATAAATCCGTCACGCGGACCAGAACCGACCCCAGCTGCATTATAGATCCCACCGCCGACACCCATGATTATAATTCCAACAATAATAATCAGAATATCCAGCCACGTATGTGTTGCATGTGGCAGTATATCTAACCACAAAAAGAAATCCACACATGACCCTACTAAAAAGGCATTTAAAAATGTGCCGATCTTGATATAGCTCTTATCGAGTATCCACGACACAACAATTAATGTCATTCCACAAATGATATTCCATGTTCCAATGGAGAAACCAAACATTTCAAACAACCCCACATTTAGCACATCCCAAGGGTGGATGCCCAAATGCTGCACATTGATTGTGGTGGAAATTCCCAAACTAAAAAAAATAACCCCTACGACAAAAAAGGGCCAGCGAATAGCTTGAATCATAATTGACCTTCTTTCACTCTAGCAAGATATAAGACCCATCTTAAAATAGGATGAAAAATAAGTCAATTTAGACAGTTGTATGGAAGTCATACCCCACTATCCCACAAGCTTTTACGCAAAAAATTGAAATTTCGTTCGTACATTAGCCATGATTTTTATTTGTCCTGGCTCGATTGTAGTAGATGTATTTTCTTCCATTGTAGCAAATGCCTTATGTGTGGCTGGTGATTCGTTCATTTCTTCTACAATTTTAAGTGGCTTAGCATCAAGGTTCAGCTCCATCGTTTCTGCGATTGTTTGAGCTTTAGCAGTTGCATCCCTCAACGCAGCACTCAACGCTTGTTGGTAATAGTGTTGTTTATCAGCTACCGTAAACTCGATTGCTGATACGCGATTCACCCCATTTTGTACAGCTGCATCGATAATTTTCCCCACCTGTCCACCCTCATCCATTTTAACCGTAAGCGCATGAGTAACTTCATACCCTCGAAAAACTTGTTTTCCATCCACGTAATCGTACCTTGGATAAATATTGTACGTAGCTGTTTGAATGTTTTCTCGCGGAATCCCGAACTGTAATAATGCTTGCATGACTTGATTTATCTTTTGTGCATTTTCCTGTTGTGCCATGGTAAGCGACTCGTTTTGGGTGACAACTTCCAACTCGATCATCACAATATCCGGCTCGACTGAAATAGCTGCAGTCCCAGTAACCGTCATCACTCGAGGTTGCTGTTCTCTAAATGAAGGTACATATGAATAATACAATCTCATTCCACCTTTCTTGAAGGTATAGTAGATCATATGCCTATATGTATGAAATGGTTATGAATGGGGATTGGGAAAGTTCTTGATTATTCAAACTGCAAACCAACGCAGTGCCCGCTGCTCCATTTCCCTCACAAACTCTTTTTTTGCCAGGCTATACTCACTTGTATTTTCAAACCGCTGCGCCAGCCCTTCTTTAAAATGACTATACTTAGCTACCTCTTCTGGATGGGAACGCAGATAATCTCGAAATACTAAATGCCGTTCAATTTGTGGGTTATCGAACTGATAAAAATGAATGTGATGTGTTCTATTGTCCCCGCCCTTTCGAAATAACCTTCTACCTTCAATTCCCCATTCTCCAGCAATATCATATCTGAGAGCATCCATTCTGTTGTTGAACGAATCAATCTTCTTGATGTTTTTTACAACACACATCATATCGATGACAGGTTTTGCCTTCATGCCAGACGTGCTTCCAAAATGTTCAAATTTGATTATTTCATCGCCAAATATTGATTTCAGAAATTGAGCCTCATGCTGAAACATTCGCGCCCAGTTTTCGTCAAAGTCGGTGAGCCGAACTTTCATGTGGAAACCTCCCTTATCGTACACTTTTCCCGCATTAACATGTTGCTCGTTTAATTTCAACATCTGTAGATTATCTCTTTTGAATTTTCTGGTTCCTGACTGCTTAATTCAAATCCAACAACTTTTCCCACTTTGAGTCCCTCCTAGTTCACAAAAACGCCCAGACAATTCCAGGCGTTTTTGTTTTAGCGTCCCGATTGCTTTTTATAGTTCCTAAAAATCATGCCATTTGACCTTTGCATTCCGAAATTTTCATAATAGGGAACTAAATCGTCATCACAGCACAAATCAACCATGTATATGTCATCAAGTTCTTGTAGTATCCGGTTTACTAATTCCTTACCAATTCCCCTATTCTTGTATTTTGGTAAAACTTCGAGGAATGGAATGTAAGCAGACAGAACACCATCACTTACTGCGCTAATAAATCCAACCACTTGATTCGATCTATCATCAATTGCAATAACAACCTTACTGCTTTTCTTTAATAATTTTAAATGGGTTTGCTGGTTTGGCGGATTTGGCCAGTCTACAAAAAAACCCTCTACCATATCAGCAGAAATACCCTCGATCGAAATCTTGTACATCATCAAATAGCAACTCCTCATTTGGTTTAAATGATTAGAAGGATGATATATGATCAAAAGTAAAGTAACAAAAAAGGACCTCCAATCACCTGTGGATATTAATAACTATTCGATGTGAAATCCAAAAAACCTTTTATTTGTCTTTACTTTTTGACTTGGGGTCTTTGACTATTGACTAAGCTAACGCAGATTCTTAAGTAAATTCGCAGCACTGAATTATTTATTGTAGTGGATGTGAATTTAATGCGAATTTCCTATTTAAGCTAAATATACTCAGTAATCTTATATTAACATTATTGAATATTTGTTAAAATTAGTATTGAGATTGTGAAAAGATGTACCGTAACTATGGGGAAGCATAGTGCTAAAAATGCCAGTATTTTTGAAGAAAAATGGTGAAGAAAAGTACCAAAATACTCCTTCCTTAGTGAAAATGGGCAGTTAAATATACAAAGAGAGGGGGGATAAAATGATAAGAAGTAAAGTAGCACTTATTAGTTCAGTAGTTATTTTAAGTATATGTATGTGTTTGTTTTTCCCGTTTCCAAGTAATGTAATGTTAGAAGCAAACACTATATTCATGTCATTTCCAATTCGCAATCAAGATGGATATATTCTTCTTGGTATAATTGGGTCCATTTTGTTTATCATTGCTATGATTTTACTTGTCATTGGCATGAAGAAATACCACGTTCGAACTATAGTAATAGTTATAATCGTATATTCATTATTACCGAACTTTTTAATTACAATGTATCAAGAAACGTTAGCAAGTGGCATAACAGCTATTTCATATGATAGCAATGGCGAGTGCGATTTTGAGGACGCGGGCGAAGACTTATTGAATGGTGAATGCAATCTTATATTACATAATCGGAGCAATGAAGCTGTGTCATTTGAATTAGAATTTTTGGATTCCTTCATGGAAGATGATGTACGAATGGGGGCACTTATGAACTTAGCTGGTCCATATCGTATTACGATCGAATCAAATCATAAAAAATCTATTCATTTAAAGAAATTACTTGATTTATCAGAAGTTCCTAACCATATTAATGGAGGGACATCATCTAATGTTCATATTAAGATAATTGATGGGGATAAAACACGCACTTTATAGTAATTGTCCCTCTTTATTTTAATAGAGAATTACATGCCTATGGAAACTTTAGCTAACCGGCAATTTTAGTGAAGAACCCAGATTCATCTTTATTCAGCAATCCGAACAGATAGTGGTGTGAAGTATATTTCTTTAAATAGGATGTGAATTTAGTGAAACTAAGCTACAAAACGGTATTTTTAACGCTGCTTGGAATTTTACTAGGTGCTTCAATAGTGACTGTTTTAAAAGGGCTTTGGGGTGATGAATTTGATTGGGAACAGTGGTTAGTATTCATGGCGGGGGGGATATCGGGGGGGTTAATCATGCTTTTTTTTGTACTGATAAGCAATAAAATAGGAAAAAGAAGAAAAGACAGCTAAAAAGTCAATTAACTTAAAGTAATCTTACCGAAAAGCTCTATTTTTTCAAAATTGGAATTAGCTTACTACAGGAATGCTTACGATCATGATTTCTTCTAATTAGTTTCAGAAAACGATTTACTATAAAATATACTTATGACTCAACTTTCGCACCAATAAAATAAGATCAACAGTTAGCTGAGGCAAACTTGAAACGTTTCTAATAATTGCCTTACAACCTTGGTAAACATAAAGATTGTTTTCTAAAAGATTAGGACTGCGATTACTCGTCCCATCGAAAGCGTTTGTGGTTTTGTATATAAAAGAAATAAAATGCGAAGTAACTAAGAAATTGCTCCCTCGCCGTTCCGGAAATACACTACGCTTTCCGTGGGCGGCTGCTGAGCCTCCTCGTGCTGGGTGCTCGCCTGAGTTGCAAGTAATTCGGTGAAGTATCACTCCTCGCAACTCGAAGCTGACTCGGTGGAAGTTTTGCTCGTCGCACTGCGGGGTCTCACCTAGTCTCCGCGTATTTCCTCCACTGGTTTTGCATTTACTACCATTAACTGTAGTAGTATGTGTTCTACCAAGCCACATTCTACCGCTTCACTAGTCCGGGTGAGTGGAGGGTGGTGACTCCTGCGGGAACAATGGTTTTCGGTGGGGCGAGTTAGCGCAGCCCCAGCACGTGTCCGAAGACCCCGCAGGAAAAGGAGGGTCGACTAAAACCGTCCTTTGCGGACAACGTCGACATACCCCTCGCCGGGGCAAGGAGGCTGAGGCCGTGCCCGCGGAAAGCATCCACCCGGATCGATCCCGGACGGCGGCAAATGCGCGTACTTATAGAAAAGAGTCTAGCAGTCACAGATTGATTAAATGTGATTAATCCAAGTCAACTTGAGCAGTTAATCTCCATCCTTCCTCATTCTATCAAGGCTTATTTGTCCATTTCACGCTGCGAAAGTTGAGTTATGAGTAAAAACAAAAGGAGGAAACAAACATGACAAAGAAAAATGCAGTTAGCAACAAAAAGGAGTTGTCACTAGAAGAACGTGAAGAATTACTCAAAGCATTGAAAGACCGTTTTGAGAAAAACATGAACCGTCATAAAGATCTTGAATGGGCTAAAGTCCAAGCAAAGCTAGATGCTAATGCTGAAAAACTGTGGTCGCTCCATGAAATGGAAAGAACTGGCGGTGAACCAGATGTTGTCAAACATGATAAAAGTGAGGACGAATACATTTTTTATGATTGTTCAGCGGAAAGTCCCAAAGGTCGCAGAAGTGTTTGTTATGACCGTAAAGCGCTGGAATCAAGGAAAAAACATAAACCAGAAAATAACGCGATTGATATGGCAACTGCCATGGGTATTGAACTTTTAACGGAAGAACAATATCGATCGTTGCAGGAACTTGAAAATTTCGATAGGAAAACGTCGAGCTGGGTGCAAACACCTTCTGATATTAGAGAACTCGGCGGCGCTCTTTTTTGCGATTATCGCTTCGGGCACGTCTTCGTGTATCACAATGGTGCGGAATCTTACTATGGTGCCAGAGGGTTCCGTGGTTCGTTAAGAGTCTAAATTATGCACAGACAGCTAAAACGTTAATTTGAGAACGGATCACCTGGTGAAAAGCTTAACTTTAATTATTGGATGCTCTACGAATATGAGTATAGTTTACGTGAATTAATTTCACGTAAACTATTGGTCCATTACCTAAACAACAGGGAATCGTCAATTCGATGGTTCCTCTTTCCATCTAATCCAACCATTAAGCATGAGAATCCCTTAAACGTTGAATCCCCCCGCCAGTTAACACCAGGAAACACTGAAATCCAAAAAGAAATATATATCGGAAACTATAAACACATCTATGATAAAGTATATATTCAGGCACTAGCGTTGCATAAAACTAGTCGGAATGTTCTGTAAACATTATTTCTGTAATTTTTGCCAAAAAGTCAAAGTCCAATTAAAGGTGGCTCTGTCCATCTGGTAAAATTATACAATTAATACAAATTAATACAACCTACGACAATATCATTTATTACGGTACTGTCTTATTTTCAAATCGATGTAGCCAAATGTAAGCTGGTTTCCATAACGCGGCCTTTAACCAACGAGTAATTCGAAGCAGTGACTTTTTGCTTTTCGTTTCCAGTTGGATGAGCACATGCAAACAATAAGTGATGAGCGCAATATAGATTTGATTTTGTAATGCTGTTTCACTCATTCCGTAAAAATGTTTGATTTCCACGTGCTGCTTTAACCATTTGAAAAATAATTCGATTGCCCAGCGTGATCGATAAATATCACTAATTTCTTGTGGTTCCAAGTCAAATCGATTCGTGATTAATCGAAGGATGTTTCCCTTCGTATCCATCACTTCAAGAAGACGAAATACGTTTTCGCACCGATTTTGTGTGGATCCTATGAAAACCATTCTGTCAGATAGAACCGATGATTCAGCTGGAACGGAAAAGGAACATACTTCACGAATGACGGCATTTTTCTTAATTCTGGATGCAAAGAAGTATCCTTCGTCTGTCATCCTGTCAAATCGTTCGTAATCCACATAGCCGCGATCAAAGACGTACATGGCTTCCTTGTCATCAACGAGAACTTCAAGCTGATTACGATCATGTTCTTTCGCCACTGTGATCTCAGCTTTCTCAGGATAGACTGTATCTTTATCCATGAAAACGAGTCGTAAATGTAGTTTCACACCAGCCTTTGTTTTACGGAACTTTGCCCACTTATAATTGGTTAGGTTAAGAGGCAAGGTGCTAGAATCGATAATTTTTAATGGCAAATTCTTGTAGGCCTTATTGTGATATCCACGTATCTGCTGCACAAGATCGGAAAACAGGGTCGCTAGTATGGATGGGTCGATTTCTTTATTCTTTCGGGAAAGCTGTGATGCGCTAATTGATTCAAAACCAACAGCTTTCTGAAAATCTGCATCCAATAAAGCGTCACTTAATGCTTGGAGCCCTTCCGTTTCATGTACTTGTGCATAGAGCATCAGTTTAATGTAGGCTTCAGTCGTAAGTTTTTTGGTATAGCTATCTTGATTTAAGTTTTTAACTTGATTAAAAAGATTTTTAGTATTTATAGGTGCAATCCATTTACCAAATGCTGATTTTGGTGTATTCTTGTCCATATTGTTGGTCCTTTATATTGGATTTGGACAGGAAAACCACCTGACCTATTCATTATAAAGGATTTTTTGTTGTCTATACAGCCAAAAAATTGAACATTGCCAATATTTTTTATTATTAAATTTAATTAATGCAACGCTAGTGATATTCAGGGGATTCTCTAACTACTCCCTACCTTTCTAGCGTGACGAATGGAGGTAAAAAAATGACAATTCCAATTAAGCAAATAACGTTACATAAGTTAAACATGCGGCTGAAAAATCCCTTTCGAACAAGCTTTGGGACACTTCAGGACAAAGAATTTTTCATTATTGAAGTTATGGACGATGATGGCAATCGCGGGTTTGGTGAGTCTGTCGCATTTACCAGCCCTTGGTATACAGAAGAAACGGTAAAAACGAATCAACATATGATAGAAGATTTTTTAATCCCGATTCTACAGAAAAATGCGATCTATCACCCTGATGAAGTGTCCGAACTTTTTTCATCCATCCGAAAAAATAACATGGCGAAATCGACTGTTGAGGGTGCCATCTGGGATTTGTATGCAAAACGCAAAAATATTCCACTGGCTCAAGCATTAGGTGGAACAAAATCGGAAATTGATGTGGGGATCAGCATTGGCATTCAACCCACGACAAAGGATCTATTACGGACGATTGATCGTCGACTCAAAGAAGGCTATAAACGGATAAAGTTAAAAATAAAACCAGGCCATGATATTGATGTGCTACGCGAAGTCCGTGCCCACTTTCCAAATTTACCGATTATGGCAGACGCAAATTCCGCTTATACGCTAGAAGACGTTGAGCATCTTAAACAATTGGATGAGCTAGATTTAATGATGATTGAACAGCCATTAGGACACGATGATATTGTCGATCATGCCAAACTTCAGGCAGAGTTGAAAACGCCCATTTGTTTAGATGAGAGCATCAACTCGTTTGCTGATGCGAGAAAGGCGGTCCAGTTGAGCAGCTGTAAAGTTATTAATCTAAAAATTGGCCGCGTTGGTGGACTTACGGAGGCTAAACTAATTCACGATTACTGTTTGAATCATGAAGTCGCAGTCTGGTGTGGCGGTATGCTTGAAGCTGGTGTTGGACGTGCCCATAACATAGCCTTGACAACGCTCGCAGGCTTCACATTACCCGGCGATACAGCAGGCTCCTCTAACTATTGGGAACAAGATATCATTCAACCAGAAGTGACGGTTGAAAATGGTATTATCAAGGTTCCTCATGCACCAGGAATTGGGTATGAAGTGGATGAAGCGATACTAAATAAATTCACTGTTGATGTTAAAACATTTCACTTTTAACATCAAAATGAAAGGCAATGATCAAGCTACACTTCCCCTATCAGCTTGTACACCCATTGAGAACTTGTTCCGAAACAGATACACTAATGTTAGAGGGTGTTTAAATTTGTTGAAAGTAATCAATGATGATCATAGAAGGAGCGAAACATATGCTACCAATAGAACGACAAAACCGAATAAGACAGCTAGTTCAAGAAAAACATAGTATCAAAATAGTCGATTTAAGCAAGGACATTGGCGTTTCCGAGATGACCATTCATCGGGATCTCAAACCACTAATTGAAGAAGGAAGTGTTATTAAAACGTTTGGTGGTGTTACCCTCGCCCACGACCATTCCGATAAACAAGGTACATTAGATGAATGTGTATTCTGCAGTCGAGCTATCCATGAGCGATTAGCATACCGACTTATTTTACCAAACAATAAAATTGAGATAGCTTGCTGCTCCCATTGTGGACTGCTTCGTCATCGTCAGTTAGGTGACAAGGTGATGCAAGCCATTACGTACGATTTTTTCAGACAAACGACCTTAAGCGCGCCGTTAGCATGGTATGTCATGGACACTTCCATCCAAGTTGGGTGCTGCCAACCGCAAGTTCTTACATTCGAAAGTAAAGATCACGCAGACAAATTCGTCAAGGGATTTGGTGGAAATGTTTATTCGTTTAAAGAAGCAATGGATAATTTGTTTCGAAAAATGAATGGACACGAAGAACATAGCTGCAATCATTAAGGGATGTTAATCATTACTCAGAATAACAAAAAATCACAAAATCATCACATTTTATTCGTTGATTGTTGATCATCATATGCTATAATCCAAGTTAGATTGTGTTATGATTTGTGATTTTGTATCATAATAAAGCTATCCAATACGTACAATAAGAAAGGTAATGAAGGATCGATGATGGATCATGTGTGTAAGAAACAGTATGGTAAAAATCCAATCCGCTGGAGAAATCTCTCTTTAGCAATAATTAGTTTCATCTTTCTATTTTCCTTTATACCAGTTGTTGAGGCGCATTCTAGTTTGTTGGAGAGTGTTCCAGGAAAAGGCCAATTAGTCGATACATCCCCATCGTCCCTAAAGTTGCAATTCAATGAACCAATTGATCATGATCTAGCAACGGTAACGATTTATGATTGGGATGGTCGACCGATACTTACGAAAAATCCAGAAGGGCAAAAGGAAAGGTCAAAAGCTTTACAGATCCCACTGCCTGAACTGGATCAAGGTACATATACCGTACAATGGAATGTTGTTTCCCTGGATGGTCACCCTGTTGATGGATCCTACCATTTTGCGGTTGGCAAGGCTACAGAGGGAGGAACCGCATCGGTCGGCACCAATGACAACGCGACTACCATCTTAATCATAGCCCGTGCGATTGTTGAAGGTTTCATCCTTTTGATTGCTGGTCTATATTGGTTTGCCTGGTCAGCCGAAAAGCGGAATTTTCCAAGTCTAGGGACACTGCTTGCACGAGGACGTTTCATTACGGGAAGCATTTTAATTGTTGGAACGATCGGGGAGTTCATTGCATATGCATCTACCCTCCCGCCTGGATTGCTTCCAACCATCCTAAACGGCAGATGGGACTTGCTGCTTCATTTTCCATTTGTGTTGATGTTGTTTGCACAGCTGCTTTTCCTAATCCTCCTTTTTATACCGGGAATGGTACGAGCATGGTACTTGATCATGTGGCTCATACTAGCCGCCATCCCATCGTTTGGTGGACATGTATGGGGAATGCAGCATCCATTTATCGCGTTGATTCCACGCATCTTGCATCAGTTTGCGATTGCATTATGGCTGGGAGCGCTGGGATATTTCATTCTGTTTCTTTTATTTAGGAAAAAACAGGCAAATGATGATTCACTGCCACCTTTTCGTTCATTTTTTGTTCCAAAGGTGATGATTGCATCAGGACTTGTTGTTGCAACTGGTGTAATCATGGTCTTTTTACAATCAAGTTGGACAGCGGTTGTCAACCAGTGGGATAGCTGGAGTACGTTATTGCTCGTAAAAATTCTTTTAACCGTCCTAATGTTGGGTATTGCCCTTTTCCAAACGTTAAAGTGGCGGAAGCGGAAATCATTTTCTACCCCACGACTTATCCGGGTAGAATGGATAATTGGGCTAATTATTATCGTTTTTGGTGTGTGGATGAGTCAATCAGCATACCCAATCCCAATTAAGTCATATACCGCAACATTATCATCGGAACAGGGAGAAACGGAGATTAACATTGCGAATTTACGCCGCGGTGAACAAGAGATGAATATTCAACTTCCTTTAATCGATGGAAAAGAACCAGAGCATATAGCTGTTGACATGGCCATGCCAGACCACGGAATGAGCTCAGGCCCATTCGAAGCAAAACAAGTTAAGCAGGAGAGTTACCAGGTGACATTGCCATTCACCATGATCGGAAGCTGGAAGTTAGTGATTCATGCTACTTATCCTAATGGTGTGAAAAGTGAATGGGAAGACAGCCTATTTATTAGTGGTGGAGGTAATGATTAACTTTTTTAAGAAATGGAGAGTATTTTTATGAAAAAAAGATTAGGCACGTTCCTCGCACTTTTTGCCATCGGAATGTTTGTGATGGCCCCAATTGCCGAGGCTCACGTGACAGTAAATCCATCCGAGAGTACGACAAATGCTTACGAAAAATATTCGGTTCGGATCCCAGTTGAAAAAGACATTAACACAACGAAAGTCGAATTGCAGGTTCCAGATGGTGTGAATTTGGTTTCCGTTATGCCTGTAAACAATTGGAACTATCAATTGAAAAAAGATGACGACGAGCGCATCACATCCGTTACATGGACAGCAACTGCAGGTGGGGTCAAACCAAACGAATTTATCGAGTTTTCATTTATTGGAGCAAATCCAAGTGAACCCGGTGAAGTCAGCTGGAAGGCATTCCAAACATATGAGGATGGCTCCGTTGTCGAATGGACAGGCCCACCAGATGCCGATGAACCTGCTTCGGTCACAACCATTACAAGTGGTGATGAAGCGGCTCCTCATGAGGAAAATGATTCAGCAGCTACAGAGGATTCCCAAACAGATAATGATAATGAAAGTGCATCAGACTCCAATACGAACTGGATTCCAATCGTGATTTCCGTATTGGCCCTATTATTGGCATTGATTAGCCTGTTTCGTAAAAAGGCTTGATGTAGGAAAATAAATCACACGCAAAAAAGCAGATTAAGAACTAAAATTCTCAATCTGCTTTTTTATTTGCCATATTATTTTGTGGATATCAGTCGGACTGAGTATTACGCATTTACTGCTTTACTTGCTTGACTCGCATGTAATTTTTTCATTGCAAATCTTGCTACTGGCTGTGCAATCAGAGTTTCAACCCAGAATGCGATAAAAAAATTACGAGGCCAAGCATAAAAGAACGTTTGAATCGGCTCTAAACTAATCTCTCCCATGCCAATCCAAGACCCGATAACCGTTAGTAAAATGGACAAAATCGTTACACTAAACAATATTGTGAATAATACCCGTGCATTAAATCCGTCCGTAGATTTAACGAACTTTGGTACCAATTTATTAACAATCGGATTAGCAACGAGCGTTACCAATAGAATCACACTAATCCATACAAACGGAATGACTTGCAATGTCTCAAAATAAACTTCTTTGCGAAATCCAAATTCAAATCCCATAATAATAGGTGCGATAATATTCACCGAAAGTATTGAAACAATAGCTAAGAACAGTACAAATTCTTTACCGTTTCGAGGTAGTCTTGTTTCCTCATACATGCCCATCATCTCCATTTAAAGTATTTCAGATGGTAGACGTATCATGCGACATATATTTTTGGTCAATAAGCAAGACCAATATCTCCACACACTGATTTTATAATATTATCACGTATTTTAGATGTATTTCAAGCTTGTTTTGTTCGATTCTCTTTTTCTATGTTTACTATGGTAGGTAGATAATGGCTTCTAAACTGTAGAAGCTTTTCTCTTACAACTGGGAGCCAAATTATATTTTCAGTACCCACTATTCAAAATCCTTTGCAGAAAATAAATTTAGTAACTCTGAAGTTGTGCCCGATTACGGAAGATTGAACAACACTTGAATTTTTTAATTATTATTTACGCAAAATCTTCTCCATTGCTTTTCCCTTTGCCAACTCATCGATCAGCTTATCCAAATAGCGAATTTCCTGCATCGTTGGTTCTTCAATGTCTTCCACTCGGACACCGCAGACCACACCTTTTATCAATGTCCGTGAAGAATTCAGCTGGGGAGCCTCCGCAAAGAAAGTCTCAAAGTCTGTCTGTTTTTCTAGTTGCGCTTCTAACTCTTCCTGGCTATATCCTGTCAACCAGCGGATGATTTCATCGACTTCTGTTTTCGTACGCCCTTTTTTCTCCGCTTTTTTAACATAATGGGGATAGACGCTTGCGAAACTCATTGTATAGATCTTATGTTTGGTCATGATATATCTTCCCTTTCATGTATTTTCGATTAATTGTTTTCCAATTATATCATTCAAAAGTTATTTTGATTTTTCATTTTCTTATGTTCGTTCCACAAAATCATTTTACATACTTATCTTTCATTCTTTCCCTTACTTAACCATCGTTATAAACTCAGCTGAATCCGTATCGAAAGCCATCTTTTTAACAAATCCTAGTTTCCCATAAAGATGGATTGCTCGCTTATTAAAAGTTGCTACAGTTAAGCGTAAATCCTTCTTATCATAGTTCTCCTGTACGCATCGAAAAATTAACGAACAAAACTCAAACCCATTTCCCTGCCCAGTTAAATTGGGTTTCATCCCAAAACCAATGTCTATCATATCCTCGTTGTATGCACCAACTTGATTCCCAATGGGTACCTGTGCCGACTCGCCGACACAGAAGAATCCAAATAGCTCATCGTCCTGGTCCACTACCGCAAAATATGGGTTTTCAAGAAACTCCTGTAATGATTCATCATTTAAGTCATTATTATAGAAATCATAAGGCTTTACATATTTCCATTTTAAAATTTCTTTCGCACGCTTTTCGCTCATGGGTTTGATAATAAATTCCATGTTATACCTCTTCCCTACTGCAAGTTTTATATTTTTCTAGATTTTATACCCTACTCTTGTGTTCATGTTATCGATTTCGAGTTGATGTTTCCGCGTTTCCGGTCGATGTTCTCGATTTCGGGCTGATGTTCCCGCACTCGGGGCGATGTTCCCGCGTTTCCGGTCGATGTTTTCGATTTCGGGCTGATATTCCCGCGCTCGGGTCGATGTTTTCGATTTCGGGTTGATGTTTCCGCGTTTCCGGTCGATGTTTTCGCATCGAAACAAGTTCACCAATTTTATCTGTGAAATTCTTTTTAGGTCTTATCCTATAATCAATCATCTTCCGCCTCCTACCTGCTCTATATGCTTACCTCTATACTTCGACACAAAACACCAATTCACCTTCAACATGAAACATGATTACTAACGAGCGCCTTTTTTGACTTAAAACAATAACACGCCCGAAACGATTAACATGACAAACGCCCCAAGTTCCACCATTATTCGAATCGATGCCAGCTGAGCACCGATTCCAAAAATAGTGGTTGCCACGATAATAAACATCGCTTCGATTAATCCGATCATACTTCCAATCCTCCTCATTACATCGGTTGGAATGTTATGTTGGTAAAATGTAAAAAAGCCTGTATTTGCAAGTGCGAGCGAAAAGGAAAGGATAAAAGATCCAACTGCCGCCATCATAAAGTTGGTGGAAAAGGCATAAACCATATACCCAATCGATACAAAAACAGAGCCTATGCAAATAGGAAAAGTATTGCTAATTTTTTGCAAAAATCATCGTACAAATAGCACCAACTATAATTCCAGCACCAGCTATGCTGACCAAAAAGCCATAGACACTATCTGATAAGTACAATACTTCTTTGGCGAATGCAGCTTCAAGTGAATCAATCGCAGTCATCATAACGACCATCCCGCTAAATAATAAGCAAACCAACACAATAGCCATTTTTTGTATGCCAAACTCCCAAACAACTTTCCAATCCTTTTTCAATAGACGATATGATAATCAAAATCCATTGACACCCACACAAAAACTCGCTAAGCTACATATAAAGAAACATTCAAACAATCATTTGAATGAGGTGAAAAAATGAATGAGCAAGTAAATCGAGTCCAGTCAGATATGTGTGACGTTGAATGCTATAACGAAGAAGTTGTTCAAAAAATACAACCCCAAATCCAGCGGGTGAATGGTGTGGCATTTATTTTCAAAGCTTTATCAGATCCGACAAGACTTAAAATTGCCTATGCACTAACACTTGAGAAGGAACTGTGTGTTTGTGATGTGGCAAATATCATTGGATCGAGCAATGCTACTGCATCCCATCATCTGCGAACACTTAAGAAGATGAACATAGCCACAATTAGACGTGAAGGAAAACGCATTTTTTATGCTTTGGCAGATGAACACATTCATCAGCTTGTGAACATCGCTCTAACGCACGCAGAGGAGGGGTCATGACATGAGCGAAGAAAGTACGTATCGTTTACAGGGATTATCCTGTACGAATTGTGCGGCGAAATTTGAAAAAAATGTGCAGCAGATTTCGACGGTTGAAGGTGTGGATTTAAATTTCGGAGCATCCAAGCTTAAGGTTACAGGGCAGGCAACAGTTGAGCAGCTTGAAGAAGCAGGGGCATTTGATGGGATTAAAGTATATCAAGAATCGGAACGACCACCGAATGAACACACCCCCTTCTGGAAAAAGCGCGAAAACATTCCGATCTTTTTATCGCTGCTTTTCATTATAATCGGATCCACCCTTCATTTTCAGTTTGGTGAAACACATTACGTAACGATTGCCAGTTTCGTAATTGCGATTATTGTTGGCGGAACGGTTCTTTTCAAAGAAGGCGTTCGAAATTTGCTCCATCTGGAATTTGATATGAAAACCCTCATGACCATTGCCATTATTGGTGCTGTTCTGATTGGAGAATGGGCAGAAGGTGCTGTTGTCGTTTTTCTATTTGCACTAAGTGAGGCACTTGAAGATTATTCGATGGATAAAGCACGCCAATCGATTTCATCTTTAATGACGCTTGCACCATCCGAAGCATTCATCAAACGAGATAACGCGTTTATCAGCATTCCGATAGAAGATATTGTCATTGGTGATATCATGCTTGTCAAACCAGGGAATAAAATTGCGATGGACGGTAAAGTTATTAGTGGCGCATCTTCCATTAACCAATCATCGATTACTGGTGAGTCGATTCCTCTATACAAAACACGTGGTGACGAAGTGTTTGCCGGCACCCTAAATATGGAAGGCTCGTTGGAGGTTCGTGTAACAAAACGCGCAGAGGATACGACCATTGCTAAAATCATCCATTTAGTGGAAGATGCGCAGGCGGAAAAAGCACCTTCGCAAAAGTTTGTTGACCGCTTCGCCAAATATTATACACCCGCTATCATGCTTATCGCTTTGCTCGTAGCAGTTGCGCCTCCAATTTTTTTCGGAGCCGCTTGGTCGACATGGGTCTATCAAGGCTTGGCTGTACTTGTAGTTGGCTGTCCGTGTGCACTGGTAATATCAACACCAGTCGCTATTGTAACAGCAATTGGAAATGCAGCACGGAATGGTGTGTTAATAAAAGGTGGTGTTCATTTAGAAGAAGCTGCCCATCTGCAAGTTATGGCCTTTGATAAAACCGGAACACTAACAAAAGGAACGCCAGAGGTCACAACGATCATGCCGTTAGCTGGAAACACGGAAGAAAAATTAATTTCATACGCCGCGGCTATCGAACAATTTTCACAACATCCATTGGCTTCAGCAATTACGAAGGCATATAAAAAACGAGCAAGCAAAAAAATAACTGCTGAAAATTTTAAGTCAATCACCGGCAAAGGGGCCACTGCCACGATTGACGGAATTGAATTTAAGATTGGTAGTCCGTCTCTTTTCGAAGATCATCCCGCTTTGACTGTTGATCTTTCCGAGCAAATCAAACAACTCCAAACAGACGGAAATACTGTCGTGTTACTTGCTAACAATGAAGAAATAGTAGGGTATATAGGGATTGCCGATCAAATTCGGGTAGAGAGTCAGCAAGTTGTCGAACAGCTACATCGTATTGGCGTGAAGCAATCGGTCATGCTTACAGGTGATAATCAAGCAACAGGTGAAGCGATTGGCAGGTCGATCGGCATTACGGATATCAATACAAATCTAATGCCTGAGGACAAATTAACTGTTATCCGCGACCTTAAGCAACGTTATAAGAGTGTTGCGATGATTGGGGATGGTGTGAATGATGCCCCTGCCCTAACTACCGCATCTATTGGTATCGCAATGGGTGGAGCGGGTACAGATACAGCCCTTGAAACCGCTGATATCGCATTAATGGGTGACGATTTAGACAAATTACCATACACCATTGACTTAAGCAGAAAAACATTACGCATCATCAAGCAAAATATCGGCCTTGCATTTGGTTTGAAATTAGTAGCTTTACTATTAACCATTCCAGGCTGGTTAACATTATGGATTGCAATTGTAGCAGATATGGGCGCGACTCTGATCGTCATTTTAAACTCATTACGCCTAATCCAATCACGGTATTTAAAGTGAATGGTCCATTGAAAAGACTGTTTTTAAATGATATTGTTTTTGAAGAAATAAAGTTAAATTAATTTATATTCTTCACAAGCAGCCCGTATACACGTAGACTCCTGGGGGAAGAGAGGCATAGGTGAGACCCCGCAGTGCGTTAGCACGAGGAGGCTCTCCAGCCGCCCCCGGAAAGCGTAGTGTATACGGGCTGCGGGGCAGTAGCAACAATATATAAAACAGCTTTTGAAAACATTTTACAATTTAATTTGAAACTTACTTGTATCTTTCTATGCAAACGTGGTATACTATAGTCAACTATTGATGTTCGGAATATGATTAAGGCTATATCACCTTGAATATGAAAGAGCAAGAATAGTAATAACGTGCTATTACGCACTTGGAGGAAAAAAGAATGAATAACGGTACAGTAAAATGGTTTAACGCAGACAAAGGTTTCGGTTTCATCGAAGTTGAAGGTGGAGACGACGTATTCGTACACTTCTCTGCAATTCAAGGTGAAGGATTCAAAACACTAGAAGAAGGTCAATCAGTTACATTCGATATCGAAGAAGGTAACCGTGGACCACAAGCTGCTAACGTTGTTAAAGCGTAAGTAACTTTTTTCAAAAAAGCTCTTCCCATTGGGGAGAGCTTTTTTTGTTGGACACAAAAAGAAGAGCAAATCACTGGATGATTTGCTCTTCTTTTTAACTACTATTTTTAAAAACCATATTCCGCTTCTTTCGCCTCACGTATTTTCGTAAATGTCTCCGCTAATACAACTGTATCTTCAACCAACCGATTGACCCGGAATAATACATCATCATTGGTAATTTCTTTTTGATAAAAATCCTTTTCTTCAATAAAAACATACGTTTGAACCATTTGTGCCTTCATATAGGATATAATCGGTTTTAATTGTTGCTCGGCAATTAAATAATGTTTCGATGAGCCTGCTGTCACAAGCATACTGACTACTTTATCACGAAATGCATTTTCCGGAAGTAAATCAAATATGTTTTTCAATGTAGCTGGTATGGAAGCCTGAAAGATTGGGGTCCCAATAATGATTGCATCTGCCTCCATAATCGTTTGCGCGACATACTTTGTGTCACCTTCATATTCCAGATAATTGCGCCCATCACTAAACTGAATATCATATTCAGCTAAATCAATTAAGGTAACTTGTGTCTCTGGATATTTTTCGTTGAGAACTTTAACGGTGTAGTTCATTGCCGTTCTTGTTTTTGAGCCAACTATTGAACCGGATAATCCGACAACCTTCATTTTTCGCTTCCCCCTAGTTTTGCTGTGGGACTCAGCGGGACAACTAACCTGTCCCCATGTCCCTATTTTGCGGTATATTTTTTGATTGCTGGTAAGATTTCTGTGCCGATAAATTCGATATTTTTTCTTAGTTTGTCAAATGGCATGCCACCGAAGTCCATTTGTGCGATATAGCGTTGATGGCCAAATAATTCATGCTGATAGAGAATTTTTTCAATGATTTCCTGTGGACTACCGATATTCATGATACTATGTGGGTCCACACCCTGGGCAAAGAGTTGTTTTGAAAAGCCTTGTCCGTTTGTTCGCTTCATCCCTTCATTAATGTGGGGATATAAGTCTTGTAAAGCCTGTTGTGACGTTTCTGCTGCGTAGAAAAATCCTGCTGTTGCGACCGGTAGTTCAGCCGGATCAAACCCCCGGCTTCGCGCAGCATCTCGATAAGCATCAATCGTTCGCTTGAAAACAGTAGCTGGTCCACCTAAATGAGCCATAAACATTCCAACACCAGCATAGCCCGCTTTAATAGCACTTGCAGGCGTTCCACCAACAGCACGCCATATCGGCAATGAGCCATTTTTTGGACGTGGAAGAACCCTTGCATTGTTTAATGGCGCTCGGAATTGTCCACTCCAATTGACAACTTCCTCTTCATTAATCTGCCGTAATAGATCAAATTTTTCTTCATACAACGCTTCATAATCACGAATATTATATCCTAATAAATCAAATAATCCAATTCTCGAAGCTCGGCCCGCAATAATCTCCGCGCGCCCTCCTGAAATTAAATCAAGCGTGGCAAAATTTTCATACACACGCACTGGATCAGATGTACTAATAATTGTGGAAGAACTTGCTATTTTTATTTTCTCTGTCGCCTGAGCAATTGCCGCAAGCACAACAGCATGTGCCTGCGTAGCAAAATACTCTTGATGACTTTCACCTACACTAAAAAAGTCAATCCCTGCCTGCTCCGCTAGTTTTGCTAATTCAATGATTTCATGAATGCGCTGCTCTGCAGAAATCCGCTCTCCTGTTAACGGGTTTGGTAAGTGATCTCCTAGGGTATAAAGGCCAAACTCAAGACCTTTGCTTGGATCAATACGATAGTTTTCCATTTATATCTCGCCTTTCTTTGTTATTATAATTATTAACTCTTATTTATTTCATTTAAAAGCTTCTATGTTTACTCCACCTTCTCATTTACACCATACAATGTTATTATAGTTTATATTAATTAAAAGTAATAGTACGCACTTAAAAGTGGTATAGTATACAAAAAGATACTTAGGTGGAGATGGGGATATAATGGAAAAAATACCAGAAGAATGCCGCGTAGAAGATGCATTAAGTATTTTAGTTGGTAAATGGAAACCGATTATTTTATTACACTTATTGCAAGAAGGCACCAAACGTTTTAGTGAACTTAAGCGTAGCATGCCCGGAATCACGCAGAAGATGTTAACAAAGCAATTACGAGAATTAGAAGAAGAAGATATTATCGAACGCGTTGTTTATCCACAGGTTCCCCCCAAAGTAGAATACTCCATTACAGAATATGGAAAGGGCCTAGAACCTATTTTGGAGGCCATGCATGAATGGGGAACAAAGCACACGTTGCATAAGATGGAAAAAGCGAAGAACAAAAGCTCATGATTGAAATATTTTATTATTAAGGACGAATAATGAAAGAACCTTAGCCTAAAGGTTCTTTCACTGTTTCTCTATTTTTAGAGGCGTTCAATAATACAACTCCACCTATAATTAATATGACTCCCAATATCTTGAAGGTACTAAAAACTTCTCCCCATACAACTACACTTATTAAAGCAGTTAGCGCTGTTCCTAACCCAGCCCAAATGGCATAAGCTAAACTTAACGGAATTGTATTAAGACACAATGATAAACAATAAAACGCAAGTGCATAACCAGCAACTACACCAACAGCTGGAAATAATACGGTAAATCCCTCTGACTTTTTGAGCATTGCAGTAGCAAAAACCTCTCCAATAATTGAAATTATTAAATAAAGATAACCCCTCATTTTCCTCCCTCCTTCTTTGGAATTAATGTACTCCATCAATATTAAGAAAAATTACTCCACCTATAATTAAAACTAACCCAAACAGCTTTTTGCCATTAAAATTCTCTTTATATATTGTAACTCCAACTAATGCTGTTAGTGCCGTTCCTAATCCTGCCCAAATAGCATAAGCCACTCCAAGGTGCAGCATTTTTAATGATAAAGATAAGCCATAGAAAGCTATTCCGTACCCAACGATTACTCCAAGAGAAGGTATGATTTTTTTAAAACCATTTGTCGCTTTAAGCATTGAACTGCCAAACACTTCACTCACAATCGATATTGCTAATAGTATATAAGCATTCATAATCGCTCTTCACTTTTTGACATTTCCAATAATTGTTGAATTACTTCATTTACCCTTTTTTCTTCTAACGGAGCTACATTCAATGTTTGTGAGTAATAGAGTCCATCTAACGCTAATCTGATGATAGTCGCCGTTATTGGATTTATCCCATCATCTTCTAACTTTTTTAAAGTAGTTTTATAACCATCAGATATAGTTTTAGCTATTTCAGGTTCTAAATAAGAAGTTGCAAAAATGCCGACATTTAACTCTTTATAATGTTCTAAATCAAATTTTGAGGCTTCAATTAATGCACGAGACCATTTACCTTTCTCATCAGAATCATCAGAATCGTTTTCAGCATATTTGTAAAAATTTAAACAAAATTGTTCAAAAATATATTGTGCCAATCCTTTTATTAACGATTCTTTATTTGAAAAGTGATACAATAATCCTCCTTTGCTAATGTTAGCTTTTTTAGCTACGGCATCCAATGTCAATGAATTAAAACCATTTTCAAGTATAATTTGCTTTGTCGTATCTAAAATAAGACGACGCTTAACATCGGCTTTTGATTCCATTAGATATCACTCCTTATTCGATTAATTGGTGTTAATTACTATTTATTGTACCGTCTAGACGGTTTTCTTGTCAATGTGAAGATTCTTCCCATATTAGATAGGGAACAAAACTCCCGTTGGCACTTACTCGTAAATGCTGACGAGTGCGTTCATTCAATAAGAAGTTAAATCAAAAGGACTAGAGAATTTTATCTCTAATCCTTTTTAATCTACGAGTTATTTGGTTAATTTGATTACAAAAACGATACGATTTCTTCTGCGTTTCACCTGTGTTAATGATTTTGCTTTTCAAAAATAAACCCTGAAAAAATGAGCGCACTTTTTGTCTAGTGTATTTTTCTTTCATTAATCTGTCTTACTACAACTTCTTCCCTTGTTTTTCATTTTTCAACGCTTTATAAAAAGAGAAAACCATCAGCAACATGATAAATGAAAATGGCAATGCTGCTGAAATCAACGCATTTTGCAAGGCCTGCAAGCCACCGGTATATAAAAGCACTGCGGCTATTGTCGATTGTGCAATTCCCCATACGAATTTAACAGGTGTCGATGGAGATAACGAGCCATTTGTGGTCTGCATCCCCAAAACAAAAGTCGCGGAATCTGCTGAAGTAATAAAAAACGTGCTAATAAGCAGGATACCTAAAATGGATAAGATCATACTTATTGGAAATTGATCAAATAAACCGAAAAGCGCCTGTTCATCTGGCAAACCGGCAATATCTGCTCCATTATTTTGCTCCTCAATCCCTGATATCCCAAATGCTGAAAACCATAAGAAACCAATTACAGATGGAACGATTAGAACACCTGACAAAAATTCACGAATGGTCCGACCTTTTGATACGCGAGCAATAAAAATTCCAACAAACGGAGCCCAAGCGATCCACCAGGCCCAGAAGAAAACCGTCCAGTCCATTACCCACTGCCGTTCTTCAACACTATTTGGTGATATACGAAAGCTTTCGGAAGGTATTTTTTGAATGTACGACCCGATCGTATCGGTAAATGAGTTTAGAATATACATGGTAGGCCCAAGAACTAGTGCAGCAATGAACAAAATACCAGCTAATATCATATTAGCGTTACTTAAATATTTGATCCCCTTGCTTAGACCTGTGTAGGCTGACAGCATAAATAATACTGTCACAACCAAAATAATTACGAGCTGAACCCAAAAGTCATCATCTACCCCAAATAAATAGGTAAAACCGCCATTGATTTGTGTCGCACCAAATCCAAGGGTTGTTGCGACACCAACAATCGTCGCAAATACTGCGATAACATCGACTAACTTCCCCCATGGTCCATCCATCTTTTCACCAAAAATCGGCCCAAGTGCAGCACTAATTAATCCAGGCTTGCCATGGCGGAAGATAAAATAGGCTAATACTAAGGCAGTCACGGCATATATCGCCCAGGCATGAATACCGTAGTGAAAAAACGTAATCCGCAACGAATCCTCCAGTGCCTCCCTAGTACCAGGTTCTGCTGTTGGAGGAGTTTCTATATAGTGGGAGACAGGTGAAGCAACCCCGTAAAAGACAAGCCCAATCCCCATTCCAGCGCTAAATAACATAGAGAACCATGTTGGATAGCTAAATTCCGGTCGATCGTCCTGCTTTCCAAGTCTGATTTTACCATAAGGACTAAATATTAAGTACAAACAAAATACGACGAACAATGATACAATCAATAAATAATACCAGCCAAAGTGAACGGATATATAATTCATAATCGAGCTTGATATATCTTCAAAATTGACCGGAGCAATGATGCCCCAAAAGGATAGGATCAATGTAAGAGCAAATGTAATCCAAAAAACAGCAGTTACTTGTTTCATGTTATACCCCTTCCCATATTTCCCGTTAGTAGAAATTAGTGTAACGTTAGTTTTTCTATAACGAAGAATTCTATGCGCAAGAGGGTTGTTTAAAATGAGCCAAAAAAATCCCTCTCCGCTATAAGCCAAGAGGGATTTTTGATTCATTAAAATGTCTCCGTCAAATTTATTTATCTTCCCTTAATAAATATTCATTTCCATCTTGATCATAAAATTTGAACATGGTACCAAACGGCATTTTTGACATTTCATCTACTTTTACTTCATTTTGCTTCATTTTCTCATAAGCCGATTCAATATCAGTTGTGCTGAAAAGCATGGTAGGATGCGCAACCTTAGAGGGTTCATGCTGTTCCATTGCTGACTTAGAATAAAGAACTAGAGTAGTAAATTCGTCATCACTAGGTCCTACTTCTATCCAAGATGCATTGGGACCCATCGGTTGTTCAAGTTTTAAAACAAAACCTAGTTTATTTAACCAGAACTCTTTTGCTTGTTCTTGGTCTTCTACATATACAGTAATTTTTCCGACCTTATTAATCATCACGATCACCCTTTTCATCATAATCATTTATATTTTAACAAACCTATGATAATAATAGCTACAACTACTACTTTCCACGGGCAATAAAGATCCCACAAACGTCTAGTCGATTCACCAGGCCCAGAATAACTGTCCAGTCCATTGATTGGCGCTCTACATCATGATTCGGCAATTTACGAAAGTTTTTGTTTAAGTGTACAATCCAAGCATATTTTCCCGTTATGTGTAACGTTCGTTTTGAGCGGAATTTTATGTGCAATAGGGATTGAAAAAGGTCAAAAAAATTCCTCCCAGCCTTTAGCCGAGAGGAAACTATTGTTCATTAAAATGTTTCCGTCAAATTCGTAACAATCTGCTTCTTCCGTGATACGACACCTTTTAATAGGGCGCGATTATTTTCCAATTTCACGTCAAATGCTTTTTCAACATTTTCCTTGGCTTTACCAAGTGCTAATGCATCTGAATCGTTGTTAATAATGTCAGTTACAACGAACAAGAATAAATCCAAGTTCTTGCTTTCAATCGTTTTGTTAATTTCCTCTTCCAATTCTGCTTGGTGGGAAAGAATTGTGCTTGTATCCACCGCATTCACTTGTGCAATTTCTACTTTTGATCCATTCATGTCAAATTCCTTCGCATCCATGGAAATAAGTTCGGCCATTGTTTTGTCGCCTAGATCAGCTCCAGCCTGCAACATATCCAACCCATATTTATCAAGATCAACACCAGCAACTTCAGCTAATTCGCGAGCCGCGTCAACGTCTTGTTGTGTGCATGTTGGTGATTTCAATAGTAATGAATCGGAAATAATTGCTGATACAAGTAATCCAGCAATTTCTTTGGTAATCGAAACGTTATTTTCTTCGTACATTTTTTTTAAAATTGTCGCTGTACAGCCAACAGGTTCTACGCGGAAATATAATGGTTCTTTTGTTTCAAAATTTGCCACACGGTGATGGTCGATAACTTCAGTGATTCGTGCATCTTTAATATTATCAACACTCTGCTGAAATTCATTATGATCAACCAAAATCACATCACTATTTTCCGGAACCGTTTCAATTAAACGTGGTTCTTTTACATGAAAATAATCCAATGCATATTGTGTCTCTTTATTAACCGCACCTAAGCGAACAGGCTCTGCTTGAAATCCTAATTCATTTTTCAAATGGGCATAAGCAAGTGCTGCAGTAATTGTGTCTGTATCTGGGTTTTTGTGTCCAAATATAAGTGTGCTTTCCATGGTAACTCTCCTATCACATTGAAAATTTATATCCTTATTCTTTATACCAATTATATGGCATCATCGCAAATTAGAAAAGCACTTGCCCTTGTTAGCTACTCCTAATTGTTGTTCTCTGTAAATTATTTCCTTGCTTCACACTAATACTCATTATCGAAAGAAAACGGCATAAATGATAAACCCGAATATGAGTACAAGAATAAGTATTCCTGTACCTTTCCAACCTAAACCACCTACCAAGTCAACAAGGCTTCCATTAACATCCCTATTTAGCGAATCATTCGAATTGCCAGTTGGGTTGTTTTTCAACTCTTGTTGCCTTAGTCTCTCTCTTCTTTCTTCAGGTGTTTCTTTGTCTATGCCCATGTTAACACCTCCTAAAAATTAAACAATAGCGGAACAAGGTGCACTGCCTTATTTAGAAAATCCTCCTCCTTAAGTGAAATTCGCTCAAATCCACGGGGTATATCGCATATTTTTTTGCAAATAATAGGGTTGATTGCTAAACGAAAATGAAGGAGGACTTGTATGGTAAAGGATCAACAAGCTAAACGGAATTTGAATTCTAATACGAAACCAGGATTTGCCAAAACTGATGCTGAAAAAGTAAAACGAGAAATTCAGAAAGATATAAGGGAAGGACAAGGTGCAATGACTTCCCGCGAGGCAGGAGCAATGCGAGACTAAAAAACCACTTTTAGTGGTTTTTTATTTTTATGTTTAGGGATTGACTGTGAAGGAGGCTTCTACCGTTCCAAGAAAGCAGTAGATAACTACCCGCCCCAAAAAAGTATACAACCTAAATTGTTTTGAAAATTTTCGAATACACATTCTCTATATTTAGTTTAACACAATTATCATATGAATTTTCACTAGCGTTGCATAAAACTAGTCGGAATGTTCTGTAAACATTATTTCTGTAATTTTTGCCAAAAAGTTAAAGTCCAATTAAAGGTGGCTCTGTCCATCTGGTAAAATTATACAATTAATACAAATTAATACAAATTAATACAACCTACGACAATATCATTTATTACGGTACTGTCTTGTTTTCAAAACGATGTAGCCAAATGTAAGCTGGTTTCCATAACGCGGCCTTTAACCAACGAGTAATTCGAAGCAGTGATTTTTTACTTTTCGTTTCCAGTTGGATGAGCACATGCAAACAATAGGTGATGAGCGCAATATAGATTTGATTTTGTAACGCTGTTTCACTCATTCCGTAAAAATGTTTGATTTCCACGTGCTGCTTTAACCATTTGAAAAATAATTCGATTGCCCAGCGTGATCGATAAATATCAATAATTTCTTGTGGTTCCAAGTCAAATCGATTCGTGATTAATCGAAGGATGTTTCCCTTCGTATCCATCACTTCAAGAAGACGAAATACGTTTTCGCACCGATTTTGTGTGGATCCTATGTAAACCATTCTGTCAGATAGAACCGATGATTCAGCTGGAACGGAAAAGGAACATACTTCACGAATGACGGCATTTTTCTTTATTCTGGATGCAAAGAAGTATCCTTCGTCTGTCATCCTGTCAAATCGTTCGTAATCCACATAGCCGCGATCAAAGACGTACATGGCTTCCTTGTCATCAACGAGAACTTCAAGCTGATTACGATCATGTTCTTTCGCCACTGTGATCTCAGCTTTCTCAGGATAGACTGTATCTTTATCCATGAAAACGAGTCGTAAATGTAGTTTCACACCAGCCTTTGTTTTACGGAACTTGGCCCACTTATAATTGGTTAGGTTAAGAGGCAAGGTGCTAGAATCGATAATTATGGCAAATTCTTGTAGGCCTTATTGTGATATCCACGTATCTGCTGCACAAGATCGGAAAACAGGGTCGCTAGTATGGATGGATCAATTTCTTTATTCTTGCGAGAAAGCTGTGATGCGCTAATCGATTCAAAACCAACAGCTTCCTGAAAGTCTGCATCCAATAAAGCGTCACTTAATGCTTGGAGCCCTTCCGTTTCATGTACTTGTGCATAAAGCATCAGTTTAATGTAGGCTTCAGTCGTTAGTTTTTTAGTATAGCTATCTTGTTTTAAGTTTTTAACTTGATTAAAAAGATTTTTAGTATTTATAGGTGCAAACCATTTACCAAATGCTGATTTTGGTGTATTCTTGTCCATATTGTTGGTCCTTTATATTGGATTTGGACAGGAAAACCACCTGACCTATTCATTATAAAGGATTTTTTGTTGTCTATACAGCCAAAAATTGAACATTGCCAATATTTTTTGTTATTAAATTTAATTAATGCAACGCTAGTGGTGAATTTTATATAATTATTAAAATTAGCAATTAATCGCACCTTAATTCGGGCAATTTTCAAAATGTAACAGTAATCACTTTAATTCTGTAAAATTGCTTATCAATTCGTTTTTCAATCAACATTTAAAATCAGTACAAACCTTGAAATAACGGTAAAAATAAACACGCTATTTCAGTGTGAAATAACGTGTTTATTGGTATACTATTTTATTGTTTGCACCTCTAAAATTTTCAATAAATATGCGAGTTTTTCATTCTATTTAACGATCAACACTGGACAATCTACCCGTTTCGCTACCTTATGACTAACACTTCCCAAAATGAACGTTTGCAAATTATTTAATCCACGGCTGCCAATGATAACACAGTCAGAATCGTTTCCATTGGCGAAGTTCACAATTTCCGGTCCAGGCTCTCCATGTAACAGATGAACCTTATACGTTATTTTCGCATCTTCCAGCAAGTCAACAACGGGTTTCATTTTCTCCCGCCTTTTTTGTTCGATTTTAAATTTATCACCACTATGCAATACATCAGCCTTGGCCGTTTGCCCATCAATAACATAGACAACCTCAATCGAGCCACTAAATTTTTCCGCAAGCTCAATCGCATATTTGGTTGAACGAATAGAATGTTCCGATCCATCCGTTGCCAACACAATCCGTTTAAACAAATGCTCACCTCATTTACTTTCCGGGACATGGGGACAGGTTAGTTGTCCCACCCCGAAAATCCCATTTGACGGGGATGGCGCCTGGGACAACTAACCTGTCCCCATGTCCCACCTATTTTAGTGTCCGGATGCTTTCGATAGTCCGCCGATTCGGTTTTTCAATTGTTTGCTTTCTTCATTTAATCCGGTATATTCAACTCGGATATGATGTTGTTCAAATTTCATCTCGATTTTATCTAGTGCCTCAATTGCTGAGTCATCCCATAGATGGGCATGGGCTAGATCAATTTCTACTTCCTGGACGGTGTCTGTGTAGTTGAATTTTTTTGGTAAATCATTTACCGATGCAAAGAATAGCTGTCCTTGTACATGATAAACACGTTTCGTTCCATTAAGCTCATCCGTAACCTTTACTTTGGAAATTTTGGCTGCAAAAAAGATTGCACTTAATAACACACCAGCAAGAACACCGATTGATAAATTGTCTGTAACCAAAACGATAACAACCGTTGTAACCATAACACCAGCATCCGTTTTAGGAATTTTATGCAGGCTTTTCAATGACGTCCAATCAAAAGTTCCAATCGACACCATGAACATGACGCCTACTAAAGCTGCCATCGGAATCTGTACAACCAAACTACCCAATACAATGATCAAAAACATCAAAAACACACCGGCAACAAATGTGGATAATCTGCCCCGTCCACCTGATTTAATATTGATAACAGATTGTCCAATCATTGCACAACCAGCCATCCCGCCAAAAAATCCGGAAACGATATTTGCAATACCTTGTCCACGGCTTTCTTTATCTTTATTACTTTCTGTGTCCGTCATATCATCAACAATGTTGGCAGTTAATAATGTTTCCAGCAAACCAACAATAGCAATTGCTAATGAGTACGGAAAGATAATCATGAATGTTTCAAATGTTAATGGGATCGATGGAAGTAAAAAAACAGGCAATTGCTGTGTGAGATTCCCTAAATCCCCTACCGTTTTTGTATCGATATTGCCAAAAATAGCGATCGTAGTGACAATAACAATAGCTACAAGTGTGGATGGAACTGCCTTTGTTATCTTAGGAAATAAATAGATAATAGCTAAAGTTAATCCAACAAGTGCATACATGATCCATGTTTCTCCAACAAAATGCTCCAATTGCGCCATAAAAATCATGATCGCCAATGCATTAACAAATCCAACCATTACGGAGCGCGGTACAAATTTCATGACACGAGCAAGCTTAAATACGCCAAATAAAATTTGAATAATTCCTGTTAAGATCGTCGCCGCTAACAAATATTGCAAGCCGTGTTCCGCAATAAGCGTTACCATTAATAATGCCGTCGACCCTGTTGCCGCTGAAATCATTCCCTGTCGTCCACCTGTAATGGAGATTACTACAGCGATACAGAATGACGCATAGAGCCCAACCATCGGATCCACTCCAGCGATAATAGAAAAAGCAATTGCCTCAGGAATTAGCGCAAGTGCCACAACCATTCCAGCAAGGATATCCCCTTTGATATTACCAAACCATTCTTTTTTTAATGTTTCTACCTTCAATTCTCTACCTCTTCCTTTATTATATTAAGCTTTCCAAAAAGCTTGTACCGTTAATAACCATTGAATCATACCACACGTGGAAATGATCACAAAACCCGATGTAAGCGCGGTCTATTTATGAATGCTTTTATTTCCTTTGATTTTTGTACAATTTTGACTAGGTGTAGAATTACAGTGTTTTTTAACTGGTATTTTTAGGACAGCAAAAAACCCGAGTCTCGTTAATCTCGGGTCGTTCAGAGGATTTAATAATGCTATTGTAAATGTTTTGGTGGTGGATTTTCGTGTTGATTGGTTTCCACTTCGGTAAATAAGCCTTCCTTATTTGAATTACTTGATGGCGGACTATACAAAGGAGGATTCGCAACAAGTTGATTTATCGTTTGCTGCAATGTTTGCATGTCTGTCGTTAATTTTTGGAATTCCTTTTTCGTAACTGGCTGTGCTTCCTGTTTTAGTGTGAAACCTATTTGGCCATTTGGTTCCAATGTCGCCCATTTCACATCACTGATTTTCGTCACATTTTTTTGCCGTAATTTTATTTCTAATTGATCAACCGTTAATCGCAATTTACGTAAATTATTTTCGTTTAACGTTCCATTATTAATCACAACTTTTGCATTACCGGTAACAAGTTTTTCAGCACCATCAAATTTTAATTGAGCATACTCAAAGCCAATCAATGTCAACACGAGTATGCCACCAACAGCGAACGTAACCCAAATATTTTTACCTGACACAGGTTGAATAAGCAATGATCCAATCGCAATCATAATCACCGTTTGTGGCAATGTCATTTGTGAAATGGACTTTCTGCCACCAATGCGCAACAGAAATGTCCCAACAATTACAATAAGAACAGCTTTCCATATTACATCTAGATCCATAAATTTTGGCTCCCTTTCATTCGTTATTATTAGCCTGCGTTGGTACCTCAGATTTTATTCTTATTGTGGTTCGCTTTCGTCCGGCGACTTTCCGCTTTCTTCCGGCGACTTTTCCGCCCGAGTTCACGTATCCTTGGACCGGGTGCACGCTTAGGGTCTACTGCTGCCAGGACTTCTGTTCATTATCTTCAATAATCCCTAATACAACGTCGGCAACTTCCGGCGATCGGAGCAACTTGTCTGTTAAATCGAACTTGATATCGTCTGCTTCCGCAAGCGAGAGTCCTTTCTTTAACTCAACCGTTGTTTCAACATGATAGGATCGCCCTTCTTGTAGTACCCGCATTTTATAAATGTCAACGACTGATTCATTTTCTAATAATACTTCTGCAATTTTCTTTTCGACTTCAGCAGGGGCAGATACCCCAATCAAGCCAACCATATTGTCATAACCAACTCGATAAGCAACGAAAAGCATCAGCACGCCAATTAACATCGAAATGATTCCATCCGCTTTCAAAATATCGAAATACTGTCCAAGTACAATCCCGATGATAGCAAGCGCTGAACCAGTTGTCGCAACCAAATCTTCATAAAATACAAGTCTTGTGGCCGGTGCCGCCTTGGAAGCACTTTTAAAAGCTGAAATAAACAAATTACCACTTTGATCGCTACCTGATTCACGGGATATTTCTTTCATCGACTTAATAAAAACGAGACCATCAATAATAATAGCGCCAATAAGAACAATTAAATTAAGCCAAAAATCACCAGTCGCTTCCGGATGACGGAATGATTCCCAGCCAGATTTGATCGTTTCATATGCCATTACCGTTACAACGATAACTGCAACCATGCAAAAGATATTAATAACTCGCCCAAAACCAGTTGGAAATCGTTTTGATGGCTTCATCTCTGCCAGTACACTGCCAAAAAAGACAAATGCCTGGTTAACCGTATCCGCCAATGAATGCATACCTGTCGCAAACATCGTTCCATTACCACTGATAACTGCAACGATTAATTTTGCTGCGGCAATAACTGCATTACCAATTGCCGCGAGTCCTGAAGAAACATTTCCTTTTTTTATCAATTCGATAAAACGCATCGGTCGTCCTCCTGCATCGTCTTATTGTCATTATGTTTTGAAGAACTACCGATTATATGCATGGAATGAAATTTGAACGTTGCTAAACAAGATGAACCGTTCAAATCTGCATGAACCCTGGATCTCAGCTAAAACATTTATGACATGCTACATTATTTTTTCAACCAGTTTTGTTATACTTAAACCTACTGTGAGTTTTTTACAAGGGGAGATAACCAAAATGAATAATGATCAAACCAAAATAAATTTATCCTTTATTATCCTGCTAATTGGTGTTTTCATGGCAGCACTCGACAACGGCATCATCAGTGCTGCTTTGACTACCATTAATTCATCCTTTCATGTATCGGCAACAATTGGTTCATGGGGGATAACCTTGTATACACTTGGTTTAGCTGTTACTACTCCAATTGTAGGAAAACTTGCTGACCGATTCGGCCGAAAAAAATTATTTCTTATTGAGATCGCAATCTTCACTATTGGTTCACTAGGAGTGGCACTAAGTCCGAACTATACTTTCTTTCTAGCTTCACGGTTATTCCAATCATTTGGTGGTGGCGGGATTTTTATCATTGCCAGTTCACATGTTATCAGCACTTTTGTCAAAAATCGCCAAGGAAGCATGCTAGGGTTATTGGGGGCAATGAATGGAATTGCTTCGGTCATTGGGCCAAATATCGGCAGTTTCCTGATCGACTGGACCGGAAGCTGGCATTGGCTGTTTCTTATTAACGTGCCAATTGGGATTATCCTACTAGTATTTGGATGGACCTCATTGCAAGAAACCAAAGAAACGGTTATGTCCAAAATTGACTTTCTTGGGATTACCCTTTTATCCTTATCCATTCTGAGTGTTATGTTTGCTGTGAATAATTTGGGAACCGGAAACCTGCTGGACAGTTTTCTCGGTTGGGGTGTACTTGGCCTTTTGCTCCTTGGTGTGGCCATCTTTTCCATCCTGTTGCTACTGGAAAAAAAGCGGGAGCAAGGAAATGTGGATCCTATTTTGCCATACTCCATGCTGCGCAAGCCAACTTATTCAATGACCATGATTATGGCACTGATGTCAGGTACATTCATTGGCTCGGTCATTTTTATCCCGTCTTTTGCAGAGCAAATACTCAACATTTCCGCTGCTAAATCAGGTTATTGGATGACACCATTGGCACTCGCTTCCGGAATCGGGGCTAGCGGAGGTGGTTATTTTGTCGATAAAAGAGGCCCAGTCAATACCATTATCTTTGCCGGAATCGTTTCGTTTATCGGATTCGGCGGGCTGGCATTTTTCACAGATACAAAACTGACATTTATTTTATTCACCGTCATCGCCGGAATTGGATTTGGGTTCGTACTAGGTGCGCCACTAACCGTCTTGACGTCTAATGCGGCAGGTGCCCAAAAAGGAACAGCCATTGGTACATTGTCTGTAGCACGGCAAATAGGGCTCACCATTGCACCTACTATATTCGCAAGCTTTATTCAGCAAGGATTTAGCAAACTTGGGACCTTGATTCCAAAAAATTTAAGTGAACACCATATTGATGCAAGCAACATTCCGGATGAAGCTATGAAGCAAATCCAATCTGGCGGATATAGCAACATCGAATCAAAAATCAACCAAATACCAGTACCAGAAGTCAGAGAAGCCTTACATGACGCATTTAGCGAGGCTGCGCATGCAGCATACCAGCCAATCTATTTATTTGTCGCTGTTATGTCCCTGTTAATGATTATCATTGCACTAAGTTTCCGAAAACAGTTTAACAAGGATTCCCAAGAAAATGAATAATTGCAGCTCTCTTGCTACGGAGAGAAGCATAAGATGGGACAATAGTTCGGCTCAAGCCGTCCCTACGTCCCATCTCCCACTCATTTTCACCCCGAAAACGCTATCATTTGTAAAGTATGTTCCTTTTCAGTTACAGCAGAATCAATCAATTGTATCATTTCACCAAATGGACAGAGCCACCTTTGATTCTGCTTTGACTTTTCAAAAAATTTATGCAACGCTAGTGATAATCAAGAGAGGAGCGATCATTTATGCATACAGAAATTCCAGAAATCACACTAAATGATGGTGTTACGTTACCTGTTATAGGTTTAGGTACATACCGACTTAATGGAAATGCAGGAGCTAATGCTATTAATAGTGCAATTGACTTAGGTTACCGGCTAATTGATACTGCCTACAATTATGAAAATGAGGGAACTGTAGGGGAAGCGGTTCGGCGCAGTTCTGTTCCAAGGGAAAATTTAAAAATTACATCCAAATTACCAGGGCGATATCAATCCTATGATAAAGCGATTACTGCCATTCAAGAGTCCTTATTTCGCGCTGGCCTTCATTATTATGACTTGTACCTTATTCATTGGCCTAACCCGAAGCAGGATAACTATGTCGATGCCTGGCAAGCATTGATCGATGCTAAAAAATGGGGATTAATTCGCTCTATTGGTGTCTGTAATTTTCTCCCTGAACATATGGAGCGATTAGAAAAGGAAACCGGTGTTATTCCAAGCATCAATCAAATAGAACTACATCCATTTTTCAACCAAGAGCAACAAAGAAAATGGCACCATGAACATAACGTTAAAACAGAATCCTGGAGTCCATTAGCCAAAGCAAATACAGTTTTCCAAAATGAAACAATTAACAAGATAGCCAATCATCATCATAAGACGATTTCCCAAATTATTTTACGTTGGCATTATCAGCTTGGAGCAATTTCAATCCCGAAATCTGCTTCCCCTAAACGCCAGCTTGAAAATATATCCATTTTTGATTTTGCTTTAAATGAAACCGAAATGGGCGCTATTTCAGAATTAACGCATCCGGATGGCCGGACAAACGATCAGGATCCAGCTACTTATGAAGAATTTTAAACGATTCCATCACTGATAGTTATACTTTCTACCCTCGCTCGTGCTGGTGGCTGTTTAATTAATAAAATAACTACTCCAACGCTGGGGTAGTTATTTTATTTTAATTATTACCGAAATCGCATAATAGATAGTTTGCTAAATCACTAAGTATTTTCCTAATTTATCGCCTCCTAGAAAGATCAATAAGGTAGTCATTAAAATTTTTCATATCTATCTACGGTGTTTACCCATGTTATTGAATTATGCGCGGTTTCCCTTCATGTGGAAATATTGGCATTGATGCAATACTTCCTATCAATCTATTATTTGACAACTCAGATTTATTTGTGAAAAAATATAGATAATAGATCATGGTTCATAAGCGATAGAATTTTCCCACATAATGTCACAACGTTCGTTCCACTGAACCGATTCCACATCAATTAGAAATCCTACATTTATAGCGCATAAACATAGAACAACCCAGATATAAAAAAAGAATAAAAATAATGAGGGTGATTATTTTGGCTAGCATAAAACATGACTTATTAACCATTCATTATGAGTGGATGGAATCAGACAAACCCGATGCAGAAGATACAGTCATTTTGATCCACGGGCTGGGACTGGATATTTACTCGTGGGATTATGCGGTACCATACTTGCGCAAGAACTATCACATCATGCGGTATGATCTCCGTGGCCACGGAGCAAGTGATGCAGGAAGTGGTGTGGGAACAATGAATTTGCTGCGTGATGATCTGTTACTGCTCCTTACCGAACTAGACATTAAGTCGTATCACATTATCGGTCACGGATTGGGCGGATTTTCGGGTGTCTATTTGGCATCGGAAAAAGCACCGGGCTTAAAATCACTTGTATTGATGAGTGTCCCATTGCATTACCCAAAAAATCTCGGCAATAAAGTGACAGACGAACGCAAAAAAGCTGTAATAGGGCAACAAACAATGATAAATCTCGGTGAACAATTAAAAAATAATGCATTCCACCTCCCCACAGAAGAAAAGAAATACATCTTGATGAATGCCTTTAAGAAAGTATCACCCGCTGTTTACTTTGACATATTTCATATCGACAACCTTAAATCTGGAATCGAGCGGTTGCGTCAAATTACAGTACCCATTCTACTGTTGTCCGGTGCGGAAGATGCAATGTTCCCACCCGAATTGAGCAGTGCCAGTTTGAATTTCAACACCAATGCCCGACACTATACCGTTCCAGATGCCTCGTTCATGATTCAGATGGATCAACCACAGGTCATGACACAATGGATCCACAACTTTATTCAAAAAAACGATCAGGACAAGTGGACGAATACATACGACGATAACTACCAGGAAAGTTTGACAGCAGAGATGTATACAGAAATTAGAGGCATCCTTCAAAAAACGCAGAATTCTGCCTCACCTGTAAATAATCTACAGGTCAATATGATGAACGGATTCAATGCCCATATTAATGGAGAAAGAATTCTTAAAGGATGGGGACAACGAAAAGCAAAACAACTTCTCGCGTATCTCGTTTTGCAACCATCCACGACACGCGAGGAGCTTTGCGATGTATTCTGGCCTGAAGTGGATTTGGAAACGGCGAAGAACAGGTTGAGAGTGTCATTGCATCATTTAAAACAATTATTGACAGTAAACACTACCGAAAAAAAGACGCACTTACTGGTGACGGAACGAGAGCATGTTTTTCTGCAAGCAAAAGTACAATCAGATCTGCTTCATTATCGGAAAGCTGTCAAAATGGCCCATCGCCTGGAATCGATCACAGAGAAAACAGACGAGTATAAACGATTATTGCGCGAGGAAAAGGAAAATATCATTCCGGGATTTTTTGAAGACTGGTTTCTTGACCAACGTACAGGGATAGAAAATGAATGGGCTGACATGGCGCTTTTTCTCGTTGATCTGTATGAAAAACAAAACGATGTACAAAATGCGGTCCATTACCTAAAAATTGCTCTAAAATACCATAATGATGCATATACACTGCAGGAACGTCTGGATCGTTTAGAAGGTCGGATGGCTTGAGAAGTGGTGTGCTTTGAACTTGAGACAACCAGATATTTTAACTTTCGACAGCGCTGTTTCCGTAAAGGGAACAGCGCTTTTATTTTAGCTATAGCTACTGCTGTGTGTAATGATGTGTAATGATGGTGTAACGGTCAGCGTGTTATAATGCGTTATAGAATATTCAGATAGAAAGTACTCTTTATGAAAAGGAGACGTAGAGCAGCACAATCACGTAATGACGGCCGATATGCCTAAATTACAAATTGTACATGGAGGGGGAAAATGGGTTATCTAAACAATCAAAGTTTTGACCCGGAGTGGGTGGAATTAATACGAGAAGCAAGGAATTCCGGCTTGAGCCCGGAAGAAGTCATGGATTTTTTTGAAAAAAACAAGCGAGATGCTGCCGACAAAAAAACACTGCCAACGTTGTACAGAAACGTAAACATGCATGAGAAAACGATCATTTAGAAGGTATTATCTTTTTGGATAATACCTTCACTCCCCGAACTTTCCGAATACAGCAGTCACCTCTTAACGTTATAATGGACATGCCGTTTTGCTATTTTTCCTATTTGGAATTGAATGTTATTCGCTAGGAGAATCTGTGGGATCTTTTCCCTTAACCTGCTTTAACGTTGCTACAATAAGAAAGCTAACAATCACTAATAAGAGCCATGAACTCACCTTTCCTAGATGAACGAGACTCCATGCCTTGGTTTGGTATGGATACTCCCAAGCCCCAAAGAACGTTGCGATATTTTCAGCTATCCAGATAAAAAATCCGATAAGCACAAAAGAAAATGCGAGTGGCATACGGTAACGCTTTCCATTTACCTCATAAGTTACCCATGATTGCCAAAAAACGATAATAACAAGCCCGAACAACCACCAACGGACGTCAATCCAATAATGGTGGGTAAAAAAATTCAAATAAATCGCAGCTGCAAGAGGGACAACTGCCAAAAACGGTGGCCATTTTACCAGTTCAACCTTTAATCGCCTCCATGCCTGGCACAGATAACTTGCTACACTTGCATACATGAAGCCGCTATACAAAGGTACGCCGAAAACTTTGGTATATCCCTCCCCCGGATAAGACCATGAGCCCATATGTACCTTGAAAAGTTCAAGCGCAAGTCCGATAAGGTGGAACAATGTGATCACCTTTAGTTCATCCCGTGTTTCAAGCCCAGATCGCACCATCCAGACCTGCATTAGAAGGAAAATGATGAGCAGCCAGTCATACCGTGGCAGAAGAGGAAGTGATATGAACTTTGTTAAGGCCAAAGAGACAAAAATAACGACAGGAAACAAACATGATAAAGCCTGCTCCCACCCAAAGCGAACAAGCTGTTTTACTGCTCTCATGATTTGTGCCTTCAAAGTTTTTTTCTGATAATTATTTTGAATGGTTAAATTCATGAGGTATCTCCTCTCCTGTGCAGTTTTTTTCGTAAAGGGTATTTCCACTCTATTAATTTTAGGTATCTTCATCACTTCGGTATTCTAAAAGATCTCCAGGCTGACATTCCAACGCTTTACAAATCGCCTCTAAAGTTGATAATCGAATCGCCTTTGCCTTGCCATTTTTCAATACAGAAAGGTTAGCCATTGTTATTCCAACCCGCTCCGAAAGTTCGGTAACGCTCATTTTCCTTTTAGCCAGCATCACATCAATATTGATTATAATCGCCATTCTTTTCACCTCAGACCGTTAAATCATTTTCTGATTTGATATCTATTGCCTCTTTTAAAAGCCTTTGAAGAACTGCAGCAAAGACCGCAATCACCATGGAAGCAAAAATAATAACCATTCCGATTACGATGATGCCTGGCGCGTCGTCTCTCTCTGCCAAAAGATAAAAAAGCGGCATGCCTACCACATATAAAATACTAATTGTGATTGCACAGTATTTTATCTTCTTTAACGCTCCTACAGATAAATCTGAGAAAGCTTTGTTCTTATCAATATAGCTTAAAAGTTTAAAAGCTTGATACAGGGCAATATAAAACGGTATTGCCGCCCCATACATAACGATTAAAACAAGATAGTTTATAGAAGCAATATCTGGATACAATTCTTGGGCATAATTCGCTATCTCAGGTACTACAAATATGCACAAAGCAAGAATCGGTATTCCAATAAGAATAACAGCTATTTTTAAGAAAAGTGTTGATCCTCGTTTCATAAAAAGCACCTCACCAATATATTATGATTTGATTTTAACACGATATTTATTGTTTTACAATAAATAATTATTGATTTTATTTATGTTATTATTGTTACAGGATTATCTTTTAAATTTTAGACAAGATAAAAAGCATTCCCCTTTATAAGGAAATGCTTTTTAACAATAAGCAAAGTGAACATTGTTATCATGGTCATCTACAATAACTTTTGCAAACATCTGCGTAAGCTACTTTCAGTCAATTAAAAAAGGATACATGCTCTATATTGAACACAGTATCCATTCACGATGATCGTATGATTAACTTTCTAAGCGGAATTTTAAAAACCAAATTCATTTTTTGACTGATTTAATAATTGTCGAATCCGGGCCTTATACGGATCTTCCGGGACTTCCACAGTTGCTATTCCATATACCTTTGTTTGGCAACTAAGCCGCATGCCTTCCTGAATCTTGTCAAATCCGAGACGTTTTTCCTCAATATCTCGTACCTGATTAACACCTTCTTGATTTTTTATGTACACTTTACATGTTGTACATGACGCTTGACCACCGCACTTATGCCTTAATGGAAACCTGCCTTGCATAGCAGCGCGTAAAATTGTGTGGCCCTTTTTTATATTAATTTCTTTCATAGCGTTATCAGCATCACGAAAAATAACTGTAGCCATTAAAATGTCCCCTTCAAAAATGTTTCCATATCACAAAATTTTAACACCATTACGTTTAACATACAACTAGCCGAGATTTTATAATGTTGCCTCTTTACGCACTTTCGCTTCCGCAACTGCCACCACCACAGTCTGGTACCCAACCAATTGCTTCTGGCCATTCGCAGGGAGTTAATTCCTCACCCGTAAATGAATTCTTCCCGTTGAAACCCTCGGTGTTAATTGTTAAAATATTTTTATAAAATGATTATCTATGAAACCTTTTTAATCAAAGGCAATGGGCTAATATGAAATAATAATCCACAACTTTACCTCTCGAAAGGTCGGTGTTTATCATTGAATACAATTGGAGTCGATGCGGGTGGATCACTTGTGAAAATTAGTTACGAGGAAAAAGGAAAATTGCATACAAAAACGTATCCAATCGAGGAAATTACCGCGTGCTTGAATTGGCTGCAGATGTTATTCCCAGAAGCCACCCTCAAACTGACTGGCGGGAAAAGCGCTTATTTACAATCAATCGCCAAACAGAGCATCCAGGTGATCGATGAATTTCAAGCGACTATTAAGGGAACCCGCTATCTGTTAGCGAAGGAAGAACAACAGAAAGCTCCTGATCAATTTATCCAGGTACATATCGGAACAGGAACTTCGATTTTCCATGTCACCCCGGACTCTTTTGAACGCCTGCTAGGGACTGGAATTGGTGGTGGTACGTTCATGGGGTTGGGAAAACTTATTTCCGGAAAAGACACCTTTAACCAATTAATTGAATTGGCTGCACAAGGATACAGTCAGCATAGTGACTTATTAATTAAGGACATTTATGCGCCAAGCCCCTCCCCGCTTTTAGGTGATCTAACGGCAAGTAACTTCGGCAAGGCCAATTCAAATGAAAACGCATCGACAGCAGATCATATAGCAAGTCTAGTTAGAATGATCGGCGAGACGTTGGTGCTACTTGCCACACAAGCTACAACTGCACACCAACTGGAAACCGTTGTATTCACCGGAAGCATGTTGAATGGTAATCAACCGCTAAAAGAACTGATAAACAGTTTCCGAGATATAATGGATTTTAACCCGATTTTTTTAGACAAAGGTGCGTATGTCGGAGCAGTAGGTGCATTGCTGGATGTGTGAAAAGTACTCAATTCAACGTTAACAGCTACTTCAGGGTGTAAACAATAAAAAATAACATACTAAATGATTTATTGTCATATCAAGGTTGTTTTCAAGAACTGGGGAGGTTACTGAATTTTATAAACGTAAAAAATTTATATTAAGGCTGATTAATTGGATTATTATTTTTATTTTATATTTAATACTAATCTATGCCAGTACAGTGAACTATGAATACTTTAATATGCAACAACAAACACATCTTACTAGATTATTAATATATATACCCACTGTTTTTATAATTTATATATATGGAGAAGTAAATAAGGTTTTTGATAAAGAAAAAAATGCAAAATCGAAACATGAAAGGACATATTTGGTACTGGCAGTGCTGTGGACGATTATATTTATCATTCTTAATGTTTACGGTTTCCTTTTGACGTGAAATTTTAAGGTTACGGATGTTTTTTATTTATTTGGATTTATCACCAATTTCATCCATGGATTTTGGCGAAGAACCCAAAAAATTATAGGAAAGATTGGTTTTTATGGTAATTTAGTAATTGTTATTTTGTTCTTCCCTTTCATTTATCACTTTCGGGGAACTTTGATTTTTGGTCCATAAAACTTAGATTTGTTAGATAATAAACAGATAGCTTACCTTGAATAAGCTCTTAGTTCGTTAAGTGCAAGGTGAGTGGAAAAGAGTGGAAAAGAACTCCGCGGGATTAGCAAATTGAAGATGCACATATTTATATGGGAGGTCATGGTGGAAAAATTAGATATAAACAGTATTATACGAAATAAAAAGGCATTATTTTCCTTGTCAGCTTTTGTGATAATTGTAATAGCAGTTATTTTAATTTACATACTTTCATCAGCTTCAACAACAACAGCAGTTATTACAGTTTTGGAAAAGGGATACTCTAAAGACACTCAAGAGGCTTTTATTATAACAGCTCCTCCCAATTCATCTGATGAAATTTATGAAATTAAAATATTAGTAAAAGAGCCTATGGTATGGAATTTAATTGAAAAAGGAAAAGTCTACACTATCGATTATGATTCGAGACAAAATGATAGGATCTTAAAACAAATTCATATCTTTGGTGACGACAAAGCAATAGAATAAATAACTAACCTTTTATTAGAAGAGTTGGCTAAATGGCTGAATTAGCACTTAGTGATTAGTTTCAATTAAATTAAATCTAGAAATTTAATTAATTTAACAAGGCAAATTTATTATTCCAGAATAGGGTGCTTTAGTTGAACCAGGAAAACAAAGCTTAGAGATAAAAATTTCTCTAAGCCTTGTTAAATGGTATTTATAGTACGAATGGTATTGTGAAAATGGAATGCCCTATGTTTTCCTATGTGAATTAGGATTTTGCACCTCGCAAGGAAACCCCTCACTTCATGGGCGTGAAGGCTATTCCTTAAAAAGCTCCTCAATCATCTTGTCAACATGGATTTCAGTCGTGTTCAACAATGCTAGATCTGTATCATCTTCTTTTATAATCATCGGCAGTTCCGTACATCCCAAAATGAGGCCATCCAAATTTTCCTTCTCGGCCGTGTCCTGAACTATCTTAAGAAACTCTTTTTTGGTTTGCGGATCAACAATGCCATTTTCTAATTCATCCACAATTTTTTGATGCAAATATTGCTGTACATCTTCTTCCGGCACGACAATTTCCTTTTCTCCTGTCAGAAAAGGCTTTTTGAAAAAATCATGTTCCATCGTAAATTTCGTCCCTAAAAGACCCAATCGCTTCAGTCCTAGTTCATTCGCCTTGTCATATGTTGCCTCCACAATACTGATCATAGGAACAGCTACCTTTTTCCGCACCTGATCAAATACGATATGTGGGGTATTGGCAGAAATAATAACGAAATCAGCGCCAATGGATTCCAATTTTTGCGCAGCTTCTCCAACATAATCAACGAGACCATCCAAATTCCCCTCCGAAATGAAACGGAAAATGTTATACATATTAATGCTATTAATGAACAACTCCGGCAGCTCCTGCTTACTGTTCACTTTTTCCTGATATTTTTTTATAAATGATTGATAGTAATCAACCGTAGATTCTGGCCCTAAACCTCCGATAATGCCTGCGTGTTTCATTCGATCCCATCCTTTCTTTATAATTCAAATGTTTAGTAAAAAGGTATGTCTACTCTATATTAACACGACTTGTTATTATTTGTGGTAGAATGCTACATTATTTTTTCGAATTCTTATCCCCTATTTTAAATAGGAAATTTCTATAAATGGCCTGGGTAATTACGGAGTTTTTCGAGGCTAACTGCAGTGGTATATTTTGTGTTCAAATTTGTAATGATTCGTTCATACTCCATTCATGAAACAGGAATATAATCCAGTTATAACATAAAGATGGAGGCATGAACGATGAAGCTTGCATGGAAAGAAATGAAGAAGAACAAAGCACGATTTATGATTTTAGGATCAATCGTTTTTTTGGTTAGTTTATTAACATTTATCATATCTGGATTGGCGAATGGCTTGTCCCACGATAATGCAGCGTTAATTAAAGATTTGCCAGATGGTCAATTTTATATGAACGAGGATGCTGATGAAACATACAACCTTTCTAAAATAGATGAGAGCACACAAAATAGAATTATAGATGAGGAAAATGATGCTGTAGCATTTTCCATCCAAATGGGGTTCGTGAACGATGCAGATGACAAACAACATAGTGTTGCTTTTGCCACCTCGACTGATTCAAAGTTATTCGAAAATGTTGAAGAAGGTGAAATCGTACTCGATGGTTCATTGAAAGATAAAGGTATAAAAGTCGGTGATACAGTCACAAGCAAGCAATTAAACGGTGATTTTAAAGTGCAGGGATTTGTCGATCAAAAGAAATTCGGCCATGCACCTGTTGCATATATCAATATGAAAAACTATCAAGAAATGTTTCACGTACATGAGATGCAAATGGTATTCATCCCTGGAATGGAAAAAGCACAAGACATTTCAGGATTACAATCATTTTCAAACAAGGACTTTCTTAACACGATTCCGAGTTACAGCGCAGAACAGATGTCACTCAATATGATTGTTTGGTTCCTAGTCGTCATTAGCGGAATGTTGTTTGCGGTATTCTTTTATATGATGAACGTGCAAAAAATCGGCTTATATGGAATTTTGAAAGCAATTGGTGTCAAAACAGGCTCCCTATTTAGGATGATGTGGTCACAAATGTTATTCATTACCGCTATGGCACTCGCACTGTCTGTTGCACTAAGTCAAGGCTTCACCATGTTCGCACCAGATGGAATGCCATTTAATTTAACAATAGAGACAACAACGCAACTGGCGATTATTTTCGTGATTATTGGTTTTATTGGAGCTACACTATCCGGTATCCAAATTAAAAAGGTCGAACCACTACAGGCGATCCAGCAAGGAGAGGTTTAAATGACAGCTTTTACGATTGATGAAGTCAAAAAAACATTTACAAATGGGGAAATAAAAGAATCAGTATTAAATGGGATTAATCTTTCCCTTCATGAAGGTGAAATAACAGCATTGGTAGGTGCATCCGGATCAGGTAAAAGCACACTCCTTACAATAGCTGCAGGCCTTCAACGTGCATCAAATGGGCAAATCCTTTTTGAAGATCAAAATATGACAAGTATGGGGCAAGAGGAAATTCGAAAAATCCGCGCAACACAGTTCGGTTTCATCTTTCAATCTTCTCACCTTGTCCCTTTTCTTACAGTGGAAGAGCAACTGATGCTGATGCTCGATGTTTCAGGCACTAAAATGAAAAAGCGGCAACAAAAAGCGGAAATTGAAAAAGTTCTTAAATTAGTAGGCATGGATCACCGAAAAGATGCGTATCCTGCTTCATTATCAGGAGGAGAAAAACAGCGAGTAGCTATCTCTCGCGCTATTATTCACAAGCCGAAAATGCTGTTTGCGGATGAACCAACAGCTAGCCTAGACTCAACAAAATCAAGGGATGTTATGACACTGATTCAAAAGCTAACAAAGACGTTGAACATTACAACATTGATGGTAACCCATGATGAAGAAATGCTTCCTTATGCTGATCATATTGTTACAATGAAAGATGGATTGATTATGTGAAAGACTTCTTTTGCTCAGAACTAACCGGTTGAAAATAGGATAAATGAAACTCGAACATGAACAAGGTCAGCCTCCGCACGAAATTTGTGGAGGCTGACCTTGTTTTGCTTCCTACAATGCATCCCTAATAATCCGTTTATAATAAAGCACCGACAGAATACCGAAGATCGAGTACAAGAAGGTATACAACAGCATAACGATAACCATCGGCGTCAACATTTCTGTACCAAACATAAACCATCCGGATTTAACAGCAAAGTAACTGTGCAACAGCCCAAGTACTAATGGGATTCCAAAGTTAAAGAGCTGCTTGATTTGAATACCACGTAATAAATCTCCTTGTGTAAAGCCAAGCTTGCGTAAAATCGTGTAGGTGGATTTTTCTTCTTCACTCTCATCCATTTGTTTAAAATAAAGAATACACCCCGACGTGATTAAGAAGGTTAACCCCAGAAAGCCAACAATGAACATAGTAAGACCCTTTGCTTGTTTCTGTTGGCTGACGCTCTCCAAGTAACTGTATGCTGGATTTCCCTCCTCGTCATACCAGTCCTGAAAAATGTTATTTGCCTGATTTAGCTGATCGTTATCGACAATGTCAATCCCGATATACTCGGAGCCTAAACCTCCTTGAATGTCCGGATCCAAATTTTTTGCCAACTGTTGATAGTCGTTATCATTCACGATTGCAACCGGAAACCCGAATGATAAAATACTTGACACAATGAATCTATCTTGAAGCTCCGAATACTGCACATTAACGGTATTTTCCTGATTGGATAGGGCAATATCGCCTTTATCTTTAAAGGAAATGGACTGTGTTAGGATACCTCTAACCCCGGTGAGGACAGCCTCATCGGGCGAAACGCTAATATCCTCTGTTGATTGATCACTGATGACCACCATCCTGCTATCCGTGAGCTTACCATTGAAATTACTTGGAATGGATTTCAAAGCTTTAGTTATGTCAGCACGAATGGTTATTAAATCAATTTGACTCTGCTCATAATCAATTTGTTCCTCATCCAGTTTTTTCATAAAGTCCTCTGCATCACTTGCATTTGTAATGAAAAAGTCATTTGGGACTATCTGCTGTGCCAACTTTTCCGTTGAATAATAGGAGATATAGGTTAGAGATAATAACCCAATCGCCAAAGCAGAAACGGTTGTAATGACTGTCAACAATACAGCGTTAGACCTCATGCGGAACATGATGGACGACAGGGATAGCACGTTATTAATGGATAAGTAACCGGCTTTCGTTTGACGAATAAGCTGCAGGATAAAACTGACCGATCCTTTAAAAAACAAGTAGGTACCAATAATAACGGAACCCAAGATGGCCAGCATTACAAAAAGCAGCATATCCCCACTGATATCTCCACTGAATAATTTCGTGGATAAATAATATCCGGCAGCAATGAGCCCAATGCCAAATATTCCGACCAGTATCTGTATAACCGACAGTTTTTGGACACGATTCTCCGTCTTGGACCGTGCTTGAAACAGAGAAAGAACGCTCTGTCTGCGAATAAATAGAAAGTTCATGATCATAATAAACAAATAAATAATCAGAAAGACTACGATTGTTTGCCACATGGCTTTAGCAGAGAAGTTCAGCGCCGCAACCTGATCGATATCTGTTATTTTGAAAAAAATCATTTTAATCAGCTTGGATGCGGCAAAGCCAAGAAAAATCCCTATAGCTAAGGAGCCAACATAAAGCGCGAAGTTTTCAATACTCAAAATACGGAAAATCTTGCCCTTGGTCATGCCAATAAGCTGGAATAGGCCAATCTCCTTGCTTCTTCTTTTAATAAACAACGTGTTGGCATATAATAGAAACACAGCAACAATGGCGATTAGTAATACCGCCCCGGCACGAATTCCTGCTGATCCTTTTACGGTATTCGCCCTAGCGTCCATTGCCGGATCAAACTGCAGCGTGACAAATGCAAAGTAAAGCGCCACACTAAAGACTAGGGCGAACACATACAGATAGTAATTCCGGATATTTTTCTTCAGACTCTGCAAGATCAGGTGATTAATGCTCATCATGCACACCGCCCAGGACACCTTGTGTTTTCATAATGTCTTTTAAAAATGCTTGTCTCGTTTCTTCGCCTTTATTTAGTTGAGTATACATTTGCCCATCTTTGATAAAAATAACGCGTCCCGAATAGCTGGCAGCAACTGGATCGTGGGTGACCATGACAATCGTTGCATCTCGTGTTTGATTTAAGTTGTTCAGTTTATTTAATAAATCGGATGCGGACTTCGAGTCAAGGGCACCGGTCGGTTCATCCGCAAAAATAATGCTTGGCTGATGGATGAATGCACGAGCTGCTGATGTCCGCTGTTTTTGCCCGCCTGAAAGCTCATTTGGGTACTTATTTTGCATATCACTAATACCGAGTTCATCCGCAACTGCTTGAAACGCCCGGTTTGCCTCTTTTTTTGACACGTGATTAACCGATAGTGGCAGCAATATATTTTCTTTGACAGTCAGTGTATCAAGCAAGTTATATTCTTGAAAGATAAACCCTAAATGATGTTTGCGGAATGTAGCAAGTTGTTTATCTTTCATCGATGTTAATTCCTGTCCTTGGATGACGATCGTTCCCTGGCTTACCCGGTCAATGGAAGAAAGCACATTAAGCAGAGTTGTTTTTCCTGAACCGGATGCCCCCATGATACTGACGAACTCGCCTTTTTCGACGTTAACATCGATCCCTTTTAAGACTTCCTGTTTATTAAATTTGTTTCCAAAGCTTTTATGAATTTTCGTTGCTTGTAACATCATGTTTCTTCACTCCTTTGAACTCTCTCCATCATAAGCGTACCCCATCCATTTTTCCTTCGATTCACCGAACAAATGATACTGGCATGTGACAATCTTGTCACATGCCAGTAATCGCAACAAATTTATTTTTGTTAGGGAATGTTAACGTAAATGTTGTACCTTCTCCAACGATGGATTGGACATCGATCTTGATATGTAATGGCTTTATCGCATTCTTAACCAAATAGAGTCCCATACCAGAGGAGGCTGTGTCCTGGTGGGCAGTAGTAGAGGTAAAGCCGCGATCAAAAATGCGTGGCAAGTCTTTGGCGTTAATGCCCCTCCCGTGATCCTCGATGATGAGCTTTGTATGCTGCTGATCCTGGTAGCTGGTGACCGAAATATCGGCACTTTCCGTATATTTAATAGCGTTGGTTAACAGTTGCCGAATGATGAAGGCGAGCCATTTGGCATCCGTTAACACCTCCTCCTCTTGTAAAGAAACGTCAAATCCTATTCCTTTGCGTATACACCAGTACTGCAATGCTTTTATTTCTTGAAAAATCAGGGCTTCCAAGCTGGTATGTTCGATGTATAAGTCGTTTTCCATAAAAGGAATGCGCTTTTGATGCAGCTGCTGGTCGAGAAGCAAGTACGTTCGCAGCCATTCGTACTTTAATTGCTGTTTGATCTTATTATCTTCTACGCGATCAATCATGAGTTGCATCGCAGTTAGTGGTGTTTTCACTTCATGTACCCACGATAAAAGTTCATCTCTTTCTTGTTCCAAATTTATATTGTGTTGTGAAAGCTCATTTTTATACTTAGTCGTTTGCTTCTCGAGTCGTTCTTTAACCATTTTTTCGAACGGACTCCTCGCCCTATTGATATCCGTTAAATCGTAATCGCTATCCCATGCTTGCAGGCTTTTGTAAAATGCTGTTTCCTTTTGATAGCGGACGACGGCAAATATAATTAGAATAATAGTCGATAAAAAGACAATATATAAGACAGGACGGATGGTGATGGATGGGTCGATTACAGCGATAAAAAGTGTAAGCAGTTGTAATCCGATAAACAAGATTATCCAGCTGCATCGCTCCATTAAGTACTTTTTAATCATTGGGATGGGCCACCTCCTTCGCCTGATAGCCTTGCCCAACTTTCGTCGCGATAAAACGGCCTAATCCCAGTTCTCCCAATCGTTTACGCAACCGGTTCACATTAACGGTTAGGGTGTTATCACCAATGAACCGCTCATCATCCCAAAGACTCTGGATGATTTCTTCACGGCTGACGATCTCGTTTTTACGTTCGATTAAAACTTTCAGGATGTACATTTCATTTTTCGTAAGCTCAATGGTTCCTTTTTCATTGGCAATCGTATTTTTGGCATAATCAACCGTTGCGCTATTCCATGTGCGCAATTCGACTTGCTCCGTGTTGTAATCATAGACACGCCGGAGGATCGCTTGTATTTTCGCAATCAAGACATCAAAGTGAAACGGCTTCTGTACATAATCATCCGCACCAAGCTGCATAGACATAACCATATCGGTCGGGTGATCGCGTGACGATAAGAAGACAATAGGAACATTGGAATTCATCCGAATCATCCGGCACCAATGGAATCCATCGTATTTCGGCAATTGAATATCAATAATGACCAAATCTGGTTTTAAACTTGTAAAATCTTGCATGATATCGTTAAAATCTCTCACACCAAACACATCATAATCCCAACTGGCAAGCCGCTCTTTTATTTCTTGAAACAGGCTTGTATCATCTTCAATTAACATAATCTTGAACATGGAACCACTCGCTTATTCATCTATCATTTTGGTTTCATTGTAGCGAAATCGTCTCATTATGTACAGAATTGACGTTTGCCCTGGACAGGTCTAGGGGGGGAGAATGGGGAATGACATTCTGTACTATCTTTACAATAGATCCGTAATTAGGCATCTCTTGCTAACTGATTACTCGTGAATGTCAGTTTTTATCCTTCGCCATCCTCGTTATCCCCTTTCAGTTTATTTATATTTAGTATGACCTTGTTCTGTATATTTTTTGCTTTCATTTTGGATTTCCACATAAAATAAAATTGTTTACTTTTAACGAAGTGAAGCCGCATTCTTCCGATAAAAAATGCGGCTTCATCAAAAAATAGTTCTTCACTTTTCACAACCACAAGTAGGATCACACTAAGTTTAGTGGTAACAAAGTTGTTTATCGTTATTCCACATTAGCTACCCTTTTCTTAAATGAGCAATCTCGACTAGTTAGTAGTATTGAAGGCTTTCACGATTCATTGTAAATGCTTAAATACTCCTTCTCTTTATATAGCGATGATCAAGACACTTTCTGTATAATTGCTTCCACTCTCTCATTGATCGATTGGAAATTAGGTACTGGCGTCTTTTCATCTGACAGTTGGTATTTTGCTTTTAAATCCGTGATGCGTTCCACACTCTTATCAATCCTGTCTTCGCTTATTTCTCCACTCTCAACAGCCGCTTTCAATTCATCAAATACAGTAGCAATCAAATCGGGATCATGTGCAACGAGCAATAGATCTCCGCCCGCTTTTACTGTCTGGATCGCCGCATCGGCAACATTATAATGATCCGTGATCGCCCCCATCGTCAAGTCATCGGTAATGACGACACCATCAAAATCATATTTCTCTCGCAAAATACCTGTGATCACCCCTTTGGACATAGATGCAGGATAATTTTTATCTATTTTTGGCAACAGAATATGTGCAATCATACTGACATCGGCACCATTTGAAATGGCCTTCTTGAATGGTATAAGCTCCAGTTTGGACAGCTTCGCATAACTTTTATCGACCTTTGGAAGCTCCAAGTGGGAATCTACCCCGGTATCCCCGTGCCCAGGAAAATGTTTCATGACAGAAATAATTCCTTCATTTTGGATCCCTTTCATCGTCTGAATACCCAGCCCAGTGACAATATCCGGGTTGTCACCAAACGAACGATCGCCGATAACAGGATTATCTGCATTGCTGTTAATATCAAGGACAGGTGCGAAGTCCAAATTGAAACCGAGTGCTTGCATCTGCTCACCGAGAATGCTACCAACATTGAAAGCCACCTCAGGATCGTTCAGTTCCCCTATCGAACGGCTCGTGGGCAAGCTTTTCACCCCATCAGGCATTCGTGTCACACTGCCGCCTTCTTCATCAACCCCCAGCAATAACGGGGTAGGGTTGTTGTCAGCATTCACAGCTTTCATATCATTTAAAAAGTTCACCGTTTGGGTTATACTTTCGATGTTATTACCAAATAAAATAATACCTCCAACATGATACCTTTCGATGACTTTTCTAGTTTCGGCAGTCATTTCCGTACCATTAACCCCGCTGAAAATCATTTGCCCGATTTTTTCATCAAGGCTCATCCCGTCGACTTCTTTATCACCAGAATCATTGCTTTCCTCTTCATTTTCAACACCTTTGCTTATTTCCTTCGATAGCGATATATGATCGACCTTAGGGTTATCTGAATCACTGGCAGGTTTCGGAAAAACCCATTTCAAGTCATAGCCGCCAGAAAGTTCATAGACAAGGATGATTTGATCATAATCTTCGTCTTGGTAGTAACGCGTATCATCGGGTTTTTCATATGATTTAAGCGTATCTAAATCGACCGACGTAAATATTTCCTGCGATGAACGCATATCGGACACAATATCATCTGTAATACCGACATCGATGTCACGTGATGGATAGTTCAAAAAAAGACCAACATCTGTTTCACTCTTCTCATCCGGTTCCCCCCAAGCTTCCTGCACATCATCGGCAGTCGTATCACCAACAACGATATGACTGTCCATGACTTTTCCTTGCTTGGCTGAATCGAATATGTTGTCTAGAGATGGTTCTAACTCCACGTCATCTTTATTTTCATTATCTGGTAATGGTTTCTTTGATTGCTGGTCTGCCTGTTTATCATTTGTATCGTCGCCCAACAAACTGATGAAAAAGAAAGATGCTCCAAGAGCGACGATAGCAATGATGGTTATAATTGTGATACGCTTACGTTTGATCATGGTTGTCCCTCCTCGAATAATCATTCTAAAAACTGTTACCTCACTAAAATCAACACCCTGTTAAACAATCTGGCCCGATCCAGGAATGATTCTTATTCAAGATGTGCGCTCCTTTGTTGAACGATATCACATTAGTGTGATCTTTCATAAAAAGTAACAAATAAATCAAAGTTGCTTCTAAAATGGTTACGAAGATTACCAAATAAATTGCTTAATTCATTTCTTGAAAAATACTTTTCTTCTTTTAACCGCGTAATGCTTTCTTCCAATCTTAGAAAATTCTTTATACTGTTAATTAAGTAACCTTTTTCCTGACTCGTATAATCTTCATTTGCTACAAGATCCAACAAGCTATCTGTAGTCTGTTTCACATCAACAAGCATTTTATCCAATTTATTTTTATCCATCGATACTGGGTCTGTACCGATTAACCAATCCTGCTCAAAAATAGGAAGAATGTATCGAGTTCGATCTATGGTTAAATCGATGCCATTATTTGTATTTTCAAATTCGTTATCCAACTCTTTTTCATAGGATTCTTTAAATTCATTCAGGATGTCTTTATAAGTTTGATCATCATTATATAAAACTTTACCTGGCTTGTAGGTATAACTTTTATGGGCACTGAAGTGGGAAAAAGGATAAAACCACGTCATTATAGAAACAAAAAGTAAAATGAGTACAATAAATTCTCCTACTCCCCAAGCAGCTTTTTTCTTATTCAATTAAAATTCTCCTTCCACTTCATTAACTCTGATAAACTTAATGGCTATTATTTCAAATACCTGTGTATATGGTAATCGAAATTTGAACCAGATAACAACCTAAAATTGAACCACCTAATAACCCAAGCTTTTTGAGTATTATAACAACAAAAGCGAAAAGTTTATTGAAAGTAAAATAAAGTAAAACAGTGTGATTCTAAGAATATACCATATTATATTGGTAAGATATTATCATTATACAAATTTAATATAGAATGTGATTGATTTTGGACTTTGAGATTGTCGTTATAATATGAAAAACTTTACTATGTAATCAAAATATTCAATTTGGGGAAATTGTACAAGAAATCATCAAGGGGGATACTAAATGTTAAAAAAACTTTTAGGAATTACAACAGCTTTAATTTTATTAATAGGCTTAACAGCATGTGGAGGAAATACGGACACAGATGATGCTAGTGCGTCTATTGGTGAAAAGCTTGATTATACGATTGTAGGAATTGATCCAGGAGCTGGGCTTATGGAGATGACAATCAATACAGTACTACCAGAATATGGTCTCGATGACAAATGGGAAGTTCAAGAAAGCTCTGGTGCCGCAATGACAGCGGAATTAGGAAGTGCAATTGAAAATGAAGAGCCAATCATCGTAACTGGTTGGATTCCACACTGGAAGTTTTTTAAGTATGATTTAAAGATGCTGGACGATCCAAAAGGTGCTTTTGGCGGGAAAGAGGATATAAACACACTCGTACGGAAAGGTTTAAAGGAGGATTTGCCTGGCGCATATACGTTCTTTGACCAATTCAATTGGGATCCGGATCACCTGCAAGAGGTAATGCTGAAAATTGAAAATGGTATGGAAGAACAAGAAGCAGCAAAAGAATGGGTTGAAAATAACGAGGAATTGGTTAATTCTTGGATTGAAGGAGCAGAGCCTGGCAATGGAGCAAAAGTGAAGGTGCCGTATGTTGCCTGGGCTGATGTAATTGCCAGTTCAAATGTTGTAAAATACGTATTGGATAATAAATTAGATTATAACGTGGAATTAATTCAAGTAGAACCAGGTCCAATGTTTGCCAGTGTTGCTGATGGAAGTGCAGATGCTATGGTAGGTGCGTGGTTGCCATCCACACATACCGCTTACTATGAAAAGTATAAAGGAGATTTTGAAGATTTAGGAGTTAACCTGACTGGTACACGGAATGGTCTTGTTGTTCCTGCTTACATGGATATTGATTCCATTGAAGACTTAATGGAGTAGAGAAATAAATAATAAGTGCCTGGTGAAGTCTCTGTGTGCCGGTATTTGGCATGAAGAACAAATTACAGTGAACCACCAGCTGCTTGTTGTCAATGCAAAAAAGATGGGTAATCGGGAAATAGCGCGGAAAACGTTATTTCGATTACCCTTTTTTGTTTCGTAAAGGAGGGTCTGACCCCGTTGCTCTCGCATTTTGTATATAAATCAACAAATGTTTTCAATAAAGCGAGTAATCGCAGTCTCAATCTTAACAGTCTTTAGGTTTAACAGAGTTGTCAAGGCACTTATTAGAGACGTTCAAAGTTTCCTCAGCTAACTGTTTGATCTTATTTTATCTGTGCGAAAGTTGAGTTACTTGCTTTAGTCCCTTTCATTTAAAACGTCCGTGATAATTTCAATGTGAAGTGCGGACCATGCCTTTTCTTTAAAATGTAAGATGGCACTGCCAGTTAGGATTATAAGATATAGCGAAACAAAACCTATCCAAATTAGATTGTTGTTTCGAAACAAAAAGTCCTGAATACTATTTGAAAACAAAAACAATAGCCAGGGAATTGCGGTGACAAATATAGGAATTATACCGGTCCCGCTTTGTTCCTTAATCATTCGATAATAGACTAATTTGAGAACTTCGCTATCAAGGGATTTATAGAAGGATTTAATTTCAGCAGTTTCTTTAAGTATTTTGTTAGTATGGATATCTTTTTGTCGCTTTAATGTTAGATATGTTTTATGTGCATCCCCACGAAAAGAAAACATGATGTCCCCCTTTCACTGAAAAACCTAATAAAGTCTTCTTTACTCACTATGCGTTAGTTTATCTAGGGAATACAAACATATACCAAAAATATGTTTAGGTTAACAATAGATATACACCCAATCAAAAGCTTTTTTTGACTAATAATCCCCCCACCCTACTGATATGGTGCGAACGGAAAATAGGTGAAAGCCACAACAAATAAAGCAGTCGAGCCGAACCAGAGGTAAACAAGGCTGAGCAGAATATCAAATAGAATGAGCCCCCACCTTTCCCATATTTTTCTTCCTAAGGCGGTCTTAATGAGGCGATAATTAATCATTCCAAGTAGATAAAGGCCTAAAATAATAAAATAAGGAGCAACCCATGTTCCAACTATCTCACTGACTGCCACACTACGAGTTTCAAAAAAACCAGACTGGAACTTAATAATCTGGCTAACCATTATAAAAACAACAGCAAGTAGCGCTCTGATTCCGCCAATCCATTTCTTTTCTTGTTTCGTCGTTCCAATCAACATACACCAACCGACCAATGCAAATAAAACAAACAGAATATAGTCCATTTAAGAAGCTGTTTAAAAAGTCACCAAATGATAAGCGGCGAATCTCTTCGTTGGCTATAAAGGAACTTCTATTGAGCCCGCCCCACGTCAATAGCCAACATAGAAGTCAGCACCTCGTGTGCAAACCCGGTCCTCAAGACTACGCCACCTCGACCTTCCTGCTTCTAATTTGGCAACTTTTTGAACACGCACTTTAAAATTATTCTTCCAATATTCAAATTTAGCGAGAGTAAACCAACTTATTTTTGCATACCACGCTGGATGTCAATAACTTTATTCTTGAGCAAGCCGGTAGAATCAGAAACTAATTCAATTTCCAGTCCTTTTTCTAAAAGTCGATGGGCAATGGTTTCCTTTGTCTTTTGCTCAGCTTCTTTTGCCTTTTGCTCAGCCTTTTGCTCAGCCTTTTGCTCAGCTTCCTTTGCCTTTTGCTCAGCCTTTTGTTCGGCGTGTTGTACTCGCAATTCAGCTTCTCGTTGGGCTGCTTCCTCATCCATAATTTGTTTCAATCGGGATTCATAAACAAGCCTTTGTTCCTGTTCCATGCTCAGCCCTTCCCAGTTATGAAAGGCTTCCCTTAGTGACTCATCTTTCAAGGCCATCTCCTCCAATTCCTTATAAATATCATCATAGATTTTACCGTTTCTAGAATCGACCATGCCAAGCAGCAAAAGCCATCTTACCAACGCATCATTCCATGGATCAAGTTTATCATCTTTCCAATCCTTTATTAACTTGCTCATCTCAATAAAATGAAATTCCATCACATTCGTCAGTTTGAACTGGTCTTCATCTTCATATAAATGATAGGAAGTATGGAAACGTTCTGTTTGACTAAAAAGATCAAAGTTAAGAATATTGATTGAAATTACCGGTCGCAATTCTGTATAACCCATTCCCTTTTTCTGTGAGCTTAAATATGCCTTGGACCAGTAATAGATGGAACGTTTAATCATATCATATTTATTTGTAAATTGGATTTCTACATTGATCTTTTCATCGGCAGTTGTAACAACTAGCAGATCCAGTCTTGACTGTTTATCATCAACATATTCCCCGCTGAATTCCGTATTCATAAATGAGATATCCTTGATTTGATTCCTACCTGTTTTCTGCAAAATTGCATTCAAAAATACAACAGTAATATCCTTATTCTTTTCATTTCCAAATAGTTGTTTGAAGGCGTAATCAACTTTTAAATCCATTAGTTGTTCTAGTGGAATGCGTTTAAGTAATTTTGATCTATTAATTTCCTGTTTTCGCTTGGTGTATTCATTTCGATCTTCCATTACTTGAGTAACTGTAGTGTAATTAGTGGTTTTTTAAATCGGCAGTTCTACCAGTGTCATATCAACACTTCCTTTAAATTATATGAGGACTTACCGAGGAGTATTTCTATTTATATTATATCAAAACCCAGACTAACAAACAAGTGTTCTTTTTTCATAAAAGGTGAAAATATAATTAGATTTATTACACAATATTTTAGGAAGCCCTTCCGAAATAATCATTCTTAATCATAACATTTTCACCCCCTTACCAGTAATAAATATCAAAACCAATTCACAAGTCAGTTTCTTTAACATGAATTGCCCATCTATTTAATGATAATACTAAATTTTCAAAGCACGCACTTGGAGGTCAACATATACTCTGCGTAAAGGAGGGTCTGACCCCGTTGCTCTCGTATTTTGTATATAAATCAACAAATGTTTTCAATAAAGCGAGTAATCGCAGTCTCAATCTTAACAGTCTTTAGGTTTAACAGAGTTGTCAAGGCACTTATTAGAGACGTTCAAAGTTTCCTCAGCTAACTGTTTGATCTTATTTTATCTGTGCGAAANCAAATGTTTTCAATAAAGCGAGTAATCGCAGTCTCAATCTTAACAGTCTTTAGGTTTAACAGAGTTGTCAAGGCACTTATTAGAGACGTTCAAAGTTTCCTCAGCTAACTGTTTGATCTTATTTTATCGGTGCGAAAGTTGAGTTACTTGCTTTAGTCCCTTTCATTTAAAACGTCCGTGATAATTTCAATGTGAAGTGCGGACCATGCCTTTTCTTTAAAATGTAGGATGGCACTTCCAGTTAGGATTATAAGATATAGCGAAACAAAACCTATCCAAATTAGATTGTTGTTACGAAACAAAAAGTCTTGAATAGTATTTGAAAACAAAAACAATAGCCAAGGAATTGCAGTGACAAATATGGGAATTATACCGGTTCCGCTTTGTTCTTTAACCATTCGATAATAGACTAATTTGAGAATTTCGCTATCAAGGGATTTATAAAAGGATTTAATTTCAGCAGTTTCTTTAAGTATTTTGTTAGTATGGATGTCTTTTTGTCGCTTTAATGTCAAATATGTTTTATGTGCATCACCACGAAAAGAAAACACGATGTCCCCCTTTCACTAAAAAAACTAATAAGCTTTTCCTTATGTTAGTTTATCTAGGAGATACGAACATATACCAAAGTCTTGTTTATAGATACATACCACCAGAATGAGCACCCATCTTTTCCATGTTTTTCTTTTTAAGGCTGTTTTAAGGAGGCGATAATTAATCATTCCAAGTAGATAAAGGCCTAAAAAAAACAAGGAGAAACCCATGTTCCAACTGCCTCACTGGCTGCCACACTACGAGTTTCAAAAAAAACCAGACTGGAACTTAATGATCTCGCTAACAATTTTAAAAACAACTACCAATAGTGCCCCGCCCCAACCAATCCATCTCTTTTCTTGTTTCGTCGTTCCAAGTAGCAAACCGATCAATATAAATAAAACAAACAAAATATAATCCATTTAAGAAGTTGTTTAAAAAGTCACCAAATGATAAGCGGCGAATCTCTTCGTTCTAAACACAATGGACGACTCTGTAGTACGGTGGGATGATATAAGCAAACAAGAATTAAAAAGATATTTAACTTTTGATGAATATTTGAAAGACTCCTTTCAAGAGGCTATTGATAATATGGATTAAAATGAAGTTATAGTATGGATTTTAATGGATCTAGTATCAGGAAGTTCCTAAGTAGCGTGAACTACTGGTCACAACTGGATTACGGAAAATCTTATCATTTGATACAATCAGAACAAAGGGGCGGAAAGGTAGAAATAGATGGATATGGAACATGGGAATTAGTGAGTACCAAGGAACGGAATTTGATATTATGGAACGGTTTGAGTTGGCTTGAATACGAATATAAACAAAAGGCCTGATAAGGGATATTTACACCTTATCAGCTTTTCGTGGTTCAATTGACCGATTGCTTGTTCATTCCCTATTATTCATGAATATACCATAAATAATAAGAATAGGGAAAAATTCAGGCATAAACTCTTTAAAAAGTAAGCGTCATATAATCCCCGTCTAATTACAGCAGGGATTATATAACGCCTACACTTAAAAAGCATTTTGCTGATCAAATTTCCGGAATATGCAAAACGCTCATCTGATACGTTACGGATTGGTTTGTACCAGTGTCCATTGTAAAGACACCAAGTCTAGCATCAAGCTTATTCTCGGGTTTGGCAAAGGCATTTGTATTTGCGGTTTCTTGGTCTTTTTGTTCAGGTTGAGCAGAATGAGCATTATCCTCTGAACAAGTTACAAGTGTGACACATGAGAGAATGAATACAAATGCATTTTTTTTAAATCTAAACGTTCTGAAAATCGTGTTCCAAGAATTCATTAAAATCTTTCTTTCTAAAAATTTCTCTCATAAATTCAAGCCAGTTATGCAAATAAGTACCATTGGTTTTCAAATATGTGTGCCGAAGCATCCCAATACCTTTTCGTTAACAGTCTCCTACTGCAACGATGCAAAAACGTTTCTTGCTTTCGGAACGACATAGCCGCTGCCGCCACGCTGTTTCACATCTTCAATCATCATTGCTAGCAGCAATTCATTATCTTCTGTATCAAATCCAACAAACCAGCCATTTTCTGTCCCGTTTTTGTCGTCTTTATCTTTTTTTATTTCGGCTGTACCAGACTTGCCTGCAATGGTCATGCCAGAGATATAAGCACTGTGGGCCGTACCATTAGGATCCTCAACAACCTGGATTAAATCTTCCTGAATTAATTCTGAGTTTTTCGATTCCATTAAATTTTCCTTCCATACGGTTCGTTCTCCTTCTTCCTTCAATAGGTAAGGGGATAACAAATCACCTTCATTCACAAACGGTGTGTAAGCTAATGCAAGATGAAGGGCACTCATCATAACCTCTCCCTGACCATAGGCAGAGTCAGCCAGCTGTGCTTCACTACCTATCCCATTATTTGAAAGTATGGAGGGTTCAATAGAAAATGGAATAGGAAGTTCTTCTTCAAATCCGAATGCCTTTGCTTCTGTTAAAAAGGTGTCTTTTCCCATTTCGAGTGCTTCTTGCGCAAAATAAATGTTGTCAGAATAAACAAATGCATCTCGCAAATTCACGGAAGTTTTATCATGAACGCGTGTAACATAGTAGTCGCCCCATGACTTATCTTTTGACCAGCGAAGCCCCTCGATATGTCTGGTTTCACCCGGATCCGTTACACCTGATTTTAATCCTACAACTGCTGTGATCGTCTTAAATACTGAACCTGGTGCGTAGCGATTGATAAAGCGATTTAAAAAAGGTTCTTCGGGATTATCGCTCCATTCCTTCCATTGTTCATCAGAAAGCCCTCTTATGAAAGCATTTGGATCATATGAAGGTGAACTGACTAAAGATAAAACCGCTCCCGTTTTTGGATCTACAGCTGCAGCAGTCCCAGCATCTCCTTTCAACTGATCATATATTTCTTGCTGAAGATTGGCATCAATTGTTAGCTGCACGTCTTCTCCTGGAATAGGCTCCGTTTTTGCCAACGTCTCCTTAAAACTTCCATTTGTTTTCTTAATATAAATATGACCACCATTTTCCCCTCTTAGCCTTTTCTCAAAAATCTTCTCCAATCCAGTTTTGCCAACGATATCTCCTGAAGAATATCCTTTTTCTTCCAACTCCACAAGTTGTTCTGCGGTGATTTCACGTACATATCCGGTTAAGTGAGCTGCCGAAACCCCAAAAGGATATGTACGAACAATTTTTTCCTGAGCTGCCACACCTGGAATTTCAAAAAAAGGCTTAAGGTTTTTTTCACCCAGCGGCAATGTGGCAAGCGGAACAAATGAATCTGGGTTCACCCATGAGGCATTTAACTTCTTGTTTATTTCATCAATCGTTATTCCCAATAAATCAGATAACTTTTCCTTAGATTCTTCAGTTTCATTGTCAAATTTACCTGGTACGACTCCAATAACGTTGGCTTTGGCGTTAATCGCAAGCCCGCTTCCGTTTCTATCACTGATTTCCCCTCGCGACGCTTCTAATGTTTCTGCCCCGATTGTTTCCCCTTTTTCTAGAGAAGGAAAAATAAGCGCTGGTTCCCATTCCACGAACCATTCCTTGTTAGATTCATTTTTTTCCTTAACTAAAGTTGCCTGATGAGTAAATTCAATAGGTCCCGCCATCGTTTCCATTTTTACATGGTATTTGAAGGCAACAGAATCGTCTTTCAAATTCTCTTCGTCTTTATTATTGAATATTCCATCCACCTGTAAGTTCTTGATTTCAATTCCTTTGTAGATATCCTTATATCGCTCCACAAATTCCTTTTTAGTGATTTCCTTTTTAGATTGCTGTGATAGATGCTGAAACATTTTTTCAAAATCCATGTCCTCCCAACTAGAAAGATATGCTTTAAAAGTATCCTCTGGTTTTATCTTATCTGAACAACCTGCCATAACAGCAAGAAATATAGCCATGATTATGCCTATCCAAATTCGTTTCAAGCTTTTCAACTCCTTTACAAACAATACATCAGATCTTACCTCTTCCAGAAAGGCAATTACCTAGATTACAAGTGTAATATTATACTACATTTGTAATCAATGTATGTCAACCATTTCTGGAGTTAGGGAAATCATCAATCTAGCAGTGTAACCAATAAAACTCTGCTCTTACATTTCAGCTTCATATCTCGTTGTCTCAGACTCATTTTAATTTCCGCTTGACTTCATTTGACTACAAACGTAATATTGTATTACACTTGTAGTCCAATGAGTAAATTAGAAGGTATAAAATGCTTACAAATAACGGTTGGAAAACGAAGTAAACCAAGTATAGGCATTTCAATCTAATAGAAAGAAGGTATCATTGTGAAAAAAGCAAATCCATACAAAATCAGCATAGGTTTGTTTACACTGTCCATAACATTGCTGCTACTTACAACACTTACCGCATGCGTAAATACGGGCAGTAGTAAGACCGATGAATCATCCGACAAGGAGAACGAGTCAGGGCAAACGATTAATAAGGACGAAAAATTTGCACAGCTTGAAAATGAGTTTGATACTCGAGTCGGTGTCTATGCAATTGATACAGGATCGAATCAAACCGTCGAATATCAATCGGATGAACGTTTTGCCTATTCATCCACCTTCAAAGTTTTGGCTGCAGCAATCCTGCTGAAGCAAAACGACATAAAAAATCTTGAAAAAGTCGTTACATACACCAAGGATGATTTAGTTACCTATTCTCCGGTTACCGAGAAACATGTGAATACCGGTATGACACTGTTGGAAATAAGTGAAGCGGCCATACAGAAAAGTGACAACACCGCGGGGAACCTCCTACTTGAGGCAATCGGGGGGCCTGATAAATTTAAGCAAGCCTTACGTGACATTGATGATGACGTTACCCAACCCGAACGATATGAAGTCGAATTGAATGAATTCATGCCGGGGAATAAGCGTGATACCAGCACACCAAGAGCTATGGCAACCAGTCTGAAGAAAGTTGCCCTTGATGACTTTCTTCCAGATGATAAGCGTGAAGTGCTTATCGACTGGATGAAAGGAAATGCAACAGGAGATCGACTGATACGTGCAGGCGTACCAGAGGGATGGATAGTTGGAGACAAAAGCGGAGCGGGAAGCTACGGAACAAGAAATGACATTGCCGTTGTTTGGCCGCCAAACAGAGAACCAATCGTCATTGTAGTTATGTCCCGGCGCGATACAAAGAATGCCGAATATGACGATGCGCTGGTTGCGAAGGCTGCCAAAATCACACTGAACACTTTAAAATAAAAAAATCTGGGATCACACATGTCGGTCAGAACTCACGTGTGATCCTTCACACCCCCATTTATTCTCACAAATTTTATTTGGCCCTTTGTAACGGCATTCCTTTTCCGAGTAAATGTAAATTGTGATCCCAATTTTCCCTACCATATCGTTGATAAAATCACTATGTTTTCACCTATATACATAGACTCATTTCAAAATTATGTTATTCTTTATTTTTTTCCATGCTATGGGAATTATCTTCCTCATACACCATGTTCATATAAAAATGCATAATTGACGCAGTCGTAAAATTAAGGTATTTTAAGTAAATAACTTCGCTGTTAAGGAGATGAAAAAATGTCTGCCCTCCATCTGGCTCTTAGCTTGTTCATATCTTCTATTATGGTCATCGTTATCATGCTAATCCGAAAGATTTTTAAGAACCAGTTGTCATCCAAATGGAAATATAATCTCTGGTTCCTGTTACTAATTGCTTTACTACTACCCTATCTCCCAACGCAATTATTAAACTTCAGGGGTAAGTTCACGTGGAATGGGAGCCAAAACAGTAATCAGCAGTCACCATCCAGCACCATAACCGAAAACCTAACAGAAAATGGAAATTGGCTGCACGATTTTTCAACATCTGTTAACCGGATTGATTTGACGTTTTTAAATCATGTTTTAATCAGCATATGGATTGCAGGCATGCTCGTGATGATTGCTTTGGTCATTCACGCCTGGATAAAACTGCGACAAATAAAGAAGTCCACAAGCCTGGTAACGAATAACAAGATTCTATCATTATTCGAACAGTGCAAACAACGACTGAATGTATCGGATCCACTGGTGTTGGCGGAATCACAACTAATCAAATCCCCATTAACGTTCGGGATATTTAAAACCTATGTAATCCTGCCACGTCATGCTGAAACGTGGCTGTCTATGGATGAAATAAAATACATTTTGCTGCATGAATTACATCACTATAAATATAAAGACATTGCCACAAATTATCTGATAGTCCTATTCCAGACTTTATACTGGTTCAATCCATTGATCTGGATGGCGTTCAAGAAAATGCGATTGGACCGGGAAATTGCGTGTGACAGTGCTGTCCTAAATACATTGGATCAAAACCAGCATGCAGCATACGGACACACGATTATTATGTTTGCAGATAAATCCTATCTTCCAAGGAATTTCACAATGACTAACCAGCTCGCTAGTTCAAAAAAGCAATTAAAAAAACGGATTGAACATATTGCAGCTTTTACATTTGAAACAAAGCTGGTAAAACTGAAAAGTATCCTGATTTTTATACTTCTTGCTGGAGTTGTTATAAGTCAGATACCAGTTGTTTCTGCAATGCCTTATGGTGATGACCGGATTGATTTTGACAATAAGCAGACAGTGTATGAGGATTTAAGCGCATTTTTCAATGAATATGAAGGCAGCTTTGTGCTGTACGATTTACAGGAGAAGCAATACAATATCTATAATAAAGACAAGAGCACATTACGGGTTTCACCGAATTCCACGTACAAAATTTACAGTGCATTATTTGCATTGGAGTCCGATATCATCACACGAAATGACAATTCCTTGAAGTGGAATGGGAACTCATATCCTTATCAAAGTTGGAACCAGAATCAAAATTTATTTACTGCAATGGAAAATTCCGTAACCTGGTACTTCCAGCAGCTGGACAAAAAGGTACAGATGAAAAACATTGAATCTTACCTTGATAAAATACAGTATGGTAATCAGAATCTATCGGGTGGAATCGAAGACTATTGGCTCGAATCTTCCTTGAAAATTTCACCGATTGAACAAGTGCAGACACTCAAAGACTTTTATACAAACCAATTTGGATTCAATGGGAAGAACATTCAATTCGTAAAAGATGCCATCAAACTGGAGACGAAAGACAGTGCAACACTCTATGGCAAAACCGGCACTGGAACGGTCAACGGGAAAAATGTGAATGGCTGGTTCATTGGATATGTAGAAACGGAAAACAACACGTATTTCTTCGCAACCAATATCGAAAACAACCATCATACCAGTGGCAGTAAAGCTGCCGAAATTACGAAATCCATTTTACACAATAAAGGCATCTATTAAAAATAAAGGCAGGGATTCACGTGACGAATAAAATACCCGCTATTTCGGAATCGGAATGGGAAGTTTTAAAGGTGCTCTGGGAAAAAGCACCGCAAACAGCAAGCGATATCATTTCATCCTTGCAGGCACAAACGAATTGGAAGCCGAAAACCGTGCGTACCCTATTGGACCGGCTCACTAAAAAAGAAGTCGTCGGCGTCCATAAGAATCAGAGAGTTTATACATTCTATCCGCTTTATTCCCAAGACGAATGCCAACGTGCCAAAACAGACTCCTTTGTAAAACGATTTTATGATGGCACCTTAAAATCGATGCTCGTTCAATTCATTCAGGATGAAGACCTCTCTGAAGAAGAAATTAAAGAACTAAGATCCATCTTGGATAAGAAGCAGGATAAAAAATAAGACCGTGCCCTCTCTTTTAAAAGCTGAAAGCATCCTTTGACTACACCTACTGGATTAGTCCAAAAAGTTTTATTCAGCAGTTTGGCCCTTATATAACACGGGTGCCATTCTCATTCAAGAATGGCACCCCCGATAGCGAACATTAGGGAAGTTATTTTTAACCCTGAAAAGTGTAAGGAGAGGAAGACTCAAGCAAACCTTCTACACCACTGGGGTTATAAGGCATTAATTTATTCGCTGTTTGATAATCCACCCATTTTATTTCTGATATTTCATTTTCATCTTAAATTGAGGGAGTTCCATTAATTATTTTCGCTTTGAATGTTATAAACAAAGCGTGATGGCCCCTTTCCTTAAAAAAGGCTTCGTTAACCGAAACAATGTTTTCAACTTCTACTTTTAAACCTGTCTCTTCTTTAACCTCACGAATAACTGCCTGTTCTAACGTTTCCCCTTTTTCAACTGCTCCACCAGGAAGAGACCAGCTACCACCATGATTATTAACCATTAGAACGTTTTTTTGCTCACAAATAAGCCCATATACTACATCCACTCTTCGCACTTTCCTCACCATCCCACTATTACATAAAACAATTATCTAATAATATTCGTTGCTTGTTCCAGTAGAATGAAGTATTTACCAGAAGTATTGCGTCTAATCGTAACATTATTAATACGCCATTCAACTTAACGATTTTTTGCAAACTTAACAGGTCCAAACTTTGGTCGTCATAAAAAAATAATCCCCTCATGCACTTTAGCCGGTATGTGAGGGATTATTTCTCTAGCTGCCCTACCCTCTTGACGGGGTTTGGTCTATTGTGACCGCTTCATGTACCAACATGGCGGCCTTTCAGTTCTTGGATCGATCATGGTTCTTCCCCATTTGCATTATTAAAAACATTCTTTTCTCTGCTCCCTCTTTAGAAATTTCCCATATCGTGGTTGTTAAATCCCTTTATTGTTAAATTATAATCTCATTAATAGCATAAAGATATTTGACTTACATAAGAATATAATGTAGAATTCTACTTAGATAAAGCAGGGAAGTAATCGCAATCACACACCGTGGTTAGGGATTGCTTCCTTTGTTTTTTATGATATCGTATAGTAATAACAACCTTCTTAACTCAGTCATTATTCTAATTTCCCCTCTTGCTTCTAATTCCTCCAGTTCTTTAACCAATAAATTTTTTAATTCATTTAAATTTAATTCCTTAATGTGAAAAGACAATGTCTCAAACATCTTTTGCTTTTTCTCATCTGTATTACTTATGGATTCAACATCTACTTAGATCGGTGAAAATATAGAGCTTTTATTTATTTTACTATAATGAAAGCTAAAATCGGAATATTTATCCGCTCGCCTTATCAGCTTTTCCTTTTCTGTAGGGTGTAATGAACTTTTGCTTATCACTTTTTCATCTAAAATCTTGTGCACGGGAAATCTGTCGTTTCCACCCTGATTTGCAGCAAACTTAAGTCTTACTTCAGTACTAACCTCATCTTTATCTGAAATATAATCTAATGAGTATTGAATAATATTCGGCATTTGAAAAATATACTTTTGGTCTCCCACTGCCACCGCAATATTTCTATCTTGCATGTTAGCTTCTAGTTTTTCTATTTCTTCTGGTGATATTAAAACAGAATTTAATGTCCCTTTCTTTCCACTGTCAATTATAAGCTTCTTAATGACATGTTGATACTTTCTCACTTCGGTCGGTGCTATCCCTTGATTAATACTTTTAATTTTTTCAAATACCGCTTTGAAATTATCAGTTTTTATAACCCTTAGTTTACAACCCAAATCCTTGTCATTAACAACTTCTTCTACTAATCTCTGTTGACCTTCTTCCCATTCAACTAGTATTAATTTCCTTTCTAAAATATTCATTTCCTCGGATGATAATGATCTTGTTACATCTTTAATTATTTTTCTCACATTGACATCCGTTAGTGAATAACCAAGGAAAATAATCGGTGAATGCATCATCATGGAAATAATTTTTGCACTTATTAATACAGAATTCTCTTCAAAATACTCGTAATCTCTTTCTGTTATAATAATATCATTAGGACTTTTTATACAGCCATGAAGTTTGTACAACTCAGCATAACCAATAGTCTCCCCGAAAAAGCCGTTTTGACCAATGTATTTTTTGATGTTATATTCACTTTCCTCATTATAGGAATTTTCTATGAAGTCGTCGTAGTTGGTAGTTAGTATAATTTGGGTTTTTACTAACATTTTTTTAAATGAATTATACTCATTTTTCATATGTTCCTTAAACTTGTAATTACCAAATCGCCTTGCAATCGCTACCTTAAATGGGGACATCTTTGTCTCATAAGCATCTTTTGGACTAAACCGATTAATTTTTATACTTTCTGAATTAAATGCCTGGTTAAATTCAGTTTCAAGTACCTTTCCAATTCTCACATTAGCATAGTGAGCCAACTCCCGTTCATCGTACTTTGGGTTTTCAGTCTTTAATTTATCTTTTAAATTATTGTAATACCCATAGAAATTAGTTAACCCTGTTTCGCCCCAGAATTCCGCTAACAAATTATGCCAGTTAGGAAAATTGTGTAAAAACCTTTTAGATATTCCAGATCCAATAAATGCTATAGGAAACTCATTTTCTTTAATAAGGTCATCTAATATAGTCATTTTCAATTCCCCCTCATTCATAAGTATCTAGTTGATCTTGTGTTACTATAAAACGGTATTCCTTTTTGTACCTAAGGAACATTAAACTGTTATTAACAGCATTATTTCAAGATTTATTTAGGCAACAACGGAATCTTCAATCGCCATGGTTTGATTAAACTCTTCCGCTAACATTGTCTTTACAAATTCAACTGTAGGATCTATTTCTTCTACTATCTCACGTAAACTACTAATATCAGTTTTGAAAAATTCTTTACGATAATTCACTTTGTTAACTCTCTGATCATTTAACTCATTATGAAGTCTTTGTTCTAATCCTACAGCATCATCACTAAATATCATCGCATGTACATCAAACTTAAAAGGCACAGATGCACTTCCTAATTCATCTACCCTATCCTGTGGAACCATTCTTCTAGTCATTCCGATTTTAAACATATTTTCTCCGAAAGAACCCAAATTTGAAATTACATAAACATATCCAGCTTTACCTAGCGTAAGACTCGCAATTTCTTCCTTCTTTTCATTTATATTTTTCATTTGGCCTTCAAGTTCTTTCAGTCTCTTCTCTAGTTGATTAATCTTTTCTTCATCTGTTTCTTCAGCCAATAACTGCCTGTTTCTAGTCATTTCTACTTGGAATTTTTGCTCTTCTTTTTCTAACTTTTTTTCTTCTGCGGCAAGTTGTTTTTTCTCTTGTGCCTCTTGTCTCATTTGCTCCTTAATTAATTTTTGCTCTTCCTTTTCACGTTCCCTGTACACATAATATTTATATTCAATATTAATTAATTCCACGTACAATGGTTCAATCTCCGTTAAAAATTTAGTTATAGTTGGTAAAATAGATTGATTTCCGTTACCACAGATTGCCAAATATTTTGTTATGATATCTTTAACAGACTGAATGGATTCATCCAGTTTATTGTATTTCAGTTGAAATAGTAATAGTTGCATTTCTGCCTGCAAACCAATAATCATTAAATTATATATCGTTTTGTTTGCTTTCGTAGTATATCTGTCTTCATATCTTCCAAGTACATTTTGTATTTCTTTATTTGTTGCTTTAGAAAGTTTTCGTAATTCCTTCGAGTTATCTGAATGTAAATGCAGTCGAATCACTGTACCAAGAAGAGCATCCTCAGAAAGTTCATCATTCAATTTATCAATTTGATTTTCAACATCAGTAAAATTAACAGTATGTGGAAAACGCTCATTGAATTTTTTTAACCCTATAACTTCAGATTTGAATTTCCTAGCCTGATTTTTATATCTGTTTACCTCTTTTAATAATCGATCATATTCCTCAGATAAATCATCAATGCTATTCTTATACTCCGTCGTTTTTTCAACAACAGATTGTAAATTTTCATTTGCTTCTTTAATAACTTGTTCTGCTTCTTTTTTTGCCTTTTCGATGATTGTATTACGTTCTGATTTCATTGATGCTTCCGTTTCATCTTTTATACCTTGAATAAATTTCTCTTTATCGTTTAACAGTATAGTCTTATCTTCAATCTCTTTATTGGCTACATCTATTTTGTTATTAAGTTCAACAACTTTTTCCTCTTTGTCTTTAATTGGCATATTTAAAAGTTCATCCTCTTTTAAACTTCCATAAAAATTCTTCCTATTTTTCATTTGAATAGTTAATAATATACTTGCGAGTATTGCAGGAATAATTAATATACTAAATAACGAGAGTATGCAAATTATAATAGTAGAATACCACCATTTATCCCTATATGTTGACATATAATTTCCCCCTTTATTAATTCATGCATATGATTTGGCAACATTATCTTAGAAAACAAATCAACCTATTATAATGAGTCTATTCTACCATATAAACCCTTATGTATATACACTATTGTTAATAGTGGAATTTTTTTATAATATTTACCGCCAACAGATTATTGTAATAATTACTTCACCAACTGCTCCCTTATACAAATAGTTAACGTCATCACACACACATCCCCCCTCTCCGCCATAGCCTATAGTAAAAACGCCTGGAGGTAAGCTTATGAAGAATGAACAAAAAGTCCCAAAAAACAGGTCGAGGTGGAATCTTTTTGAAGTGATTGGGGTTTCGATCATTGTCATTTCACTTGCCCTGCTATTCTTTGCTCCAGACTCACTTTCACAATTATTCGATACCATTATCAAAGAGGTAAAGCCAGTTGTTGTCGATACTTTCTTAACGAGTGAAGTGGGGATTGCTGTCATTGTCAGTGTTATTATTGGGCGAATGTTGGAACGGCTTGGGTTTACAGACGGTTTGATCCGGATCTTTGTACCCGTTATGCGCTTGTTTAAGATCAATCCGTCCGTCATTATTCCAAGTGCCTATAATATCCTTGGTGACATCAATGCTGCTGGAAAAATTGCCGGGCCTATTCTTGTGAAAGCAAAGGCAACAAAATCAGAACAAAAAATTGCTGTAGCAACGATGATCCAATCACCACAGTCTTTTGCAACATTCGTACTGGGGCTAATTAAGATAAAGGATCAGTCCCCAACCACGCTAACACTTTAGCACAGTGGGGGACTGACCCTTTCAATTCCCATCTTTATTTCCGCAAACAGATTTTCCCCAGAACGTTAATCGTCCATTAGGTCATCATCTAACCATAAATCTACTTCCTCCACATCAACATCCTCGTTTTCAAATTCATCCTCTATTTCCAAATTATTAAGAAAGTCCACAAATGATTCAGAAATAAGATATACATTGTCCCAGTATGAATCAATATTTTCTATATCTGCTTTCTCTCCAATCATTAATTTAGCTTCAAGTTCATTTTCATGATTCCAAAAATAAATTTTACCGAAGACCGGTTCATTAACACCAATGCAGATTAAATTCCCAGCTGGGCACTCGCCAATAGGGACTAAATTACCCGGGATACGATTTTCATAACTCTCTATTTGTTGATTAATATTATTTTCACTCATTAGTCCATAAAAACCATCAAAATATTGTTTGCCTTCCTTTGTCATTACTGGTGACGGCTCTATCGGTTTATATATTATTTCCTTTTCAAAAAAAGTTTCATCATAACTCTCCAGAAACTCCTTATACTCTTTCGGAATTACGATGTTATACTTTTTTTCTAGAGCTTTTAAATGCTCCCTTCTTAAGTTTTTAAAAGAAATAGCAGGTTGATTGACACCTAATTTTGTTAAAACATTTATTATTATTGAACTACAATTCTTACCCAAATTAGTAACCTCCTCTTAAGTCCGACGCTGATCCTATATGTGGTACATTCCTATGTAACTTTGTAGGTATCAATTGTATATTATTAGAATCTACATGGTGAGGAGTTAAACCTTTTTCCCTCAGCCAGTTTTTGGCTTGGCTTAAACTGCTAAAACCTTTTGCCTTCATAATTTTTTTATAGACCAATTTAAAATCACTAGCCGAACCGTTAAGTTGACCTTCTTTAAATTTAAGTTGCCCTTTTGACCATGGAGAAAAATCAGGTCTATTATTTTTAAATTCTACTGGTTCACCTTTTGTAACTTTTAGAGCATCGGCATTTTCGGTAAACCATTTTCCGTTTCCTGGCTCTCCCTGCCATTTACCATTGGTTCTAGGTAATCTTATTCGGGGGTTACCTACAAAGACCTTCATTTTCCATATCAATTGATCTTTCAAATAATTCCCATCCACCACATTATAAGGTACCTTGGCTCCACCGGCCACTACCTGATATTGCGGCGTATAAGGCAATAAGTCTGACAGGTCTATATTCTTTATCTTCCCGCCAGTTTTTTTCACACCCGCCACTCCGGCCTTTGTAGCAGTTCCGGCACCTTTTGTAACCATTCCAGCGCCTTTTGTCCCAACCACTGATGTTACAATCGTTCCCAATGAATACGTTACCCAGTGTGCGCGACTTTCTGCATTACCATTGACCATATCCCGCTCATAGGATTCTTCTATGGCATTTCCTATGTATTTAGAAGTTTTTATGGGATGTGCCACCATATGCCCCATTGACTCTAACGTATTTATTGGATTTGTTACCGTATCATAAAGACCACCTAACGTGTCTGCCCCTACATCATAAACACCAATAGCTGTCCCTTTAATCGTGTTGCCTGCTCCTTTGGCAAACGTGGCAGTACCCTCTATTATATTGTCCCATAAACTATCCGCTTCTTTTTCTTCTGGAACAGGTTCACCATATACATCTTTTAAAATAGTTGGGAGAGTTGTTAACTTCAATGCTGTTAATTCATTAAACGATATGATCGAATAATCTTGGGAAAAAGTGCGTGCCATCTCGCTTATGTATTGATTCATTAACTCAAGATCTTCTCCCACTTTGCTTAACGATTTAGTCTGTTGGCTATCCAGGTCATACAGCTGTTCGATATGATTTTTCACCTTACTTTTTCCCTTTTGTACAGCTGATCCAAACTCTTCCATATCAACATTGGGTATAGATACAAGATCCGAAACGCTGGCAATTATCCCATTTGCTTCTTCAACTAATGCTGCAGTTACCTTCTCCGCTTTATCCAAGCCATTCTGAACATCATTATCCATAAAATCCTCACGTACCAAGCCATTTTCATTCGGTTCATAGGAATATACAGCTTGTTGAAGTTTTTCCAACGCTTGGGTGTAATGAATCAAAGATTGGTATAAGTATATCAAAAAAGGACCATGAATCGTTTCAAAAAATGAGCGAATGGATTCCCCTGTTTTCCCTTTTAAATAACTGTCCAGATCAATAATCCCGCGGACACCTTTTTGAACTTCCGTTACATGACTTCGTACATTTTCAATTTCGTGTAATGTTTCATCAATTCCTTTGTTTAAACTGGATACCTCTAAACTTTTCATTCCGCGCCTCCCTGAATCCTACTTGTAAAAGGTTAGATACTCCCCTATCGATTGATCGGTTTCTATTAACGTTTCAACAGAATTTTCGGTTGCATTTATATGTTCAAGCAATAAGGACTGATAAAACTTGATCAGGGATGAATACGTACGATTTAATTGATTTAGCTGCTCCAGGAGATCCAGATGATTTTCCCCTTCTATCTTATCAGTAAATGATGATTCAAAATCTTGTGTAGCGCTTTGCAAATTAGTAACAGCCTGTTTTATTGGATTTTGCACGATCTTAATTTCTGTGGACATTGCATAGCCCCCTCATATAAAGTTTTCCCAATTTCCATGGTAGCACAATTTCGAATATTGCCCCTATCCTTCTAAATTACCATTTCCATCCCCCCATACACACATCCCCCCTCTCCGCCATAGCCTATAGTAAAAACGCCTGGAGGTAAGCATATGGAGAATGAACAAAAAGTCCCAAAAAACAGGTCGAAGTGGACTCTTTTTGAAGTGATTGGTGTTTCGATCGTTGTCATTTCACTTGCCCTGCTATTCTTTGCTCCAGACTCACTTTCACAACTATTCGATACCATTATCAAAGAGGTAAAGCCAGTTGTTGTCGATACTTTCTTAACGAGTGAAGTGGGGATTGCTGTCATTGTCAGTGTTATTATTGGGCGAATGTTGGAACGGCTTGGGTTTACAGACGGTTT
>NZ_LT984884.1:3806623-3924819 GCF_900258515.1 Lentibacillus sp. Marseille-P4043
TTGTCATTTCACTTGCCCTGCTATTCTTTGCTCCAGACTCACTTTCACAACTATTCGATACCATTATCAAAGAGGTAAAGCCAGTTGTTGTCGATACTTTCTTAACGAGTGAAGTGGGGATTGCTGTCATTGTCAGTGTTATTATTGGGCGAATGTTGGAACGGCTTGGGTTTACAGACGGCTTAATCCGGATCTTTGTGCCCATTATGCGCTTGTTTAAAATCAATCCGTCCGTCATTATTCCAAGTGCCTATAATATTCTCGGTGACATCAATGCTGCTGGAAAAATTGCCGGGCCTATTCTTGTGAAAGCAAAGGCAACAAAATCAGAACAAAAAATTGCTGTAGCAACGATGATCCAATCACCACAGTCTTTTGCAACATTTGTGCTAGGGCTGATTGCTTTATCCGTTTTTGGGATCAACGCTTTTCCACTCATCCTGCTAGCGATATTTGCACCATTAGTCATTGTGCCTTTTATCTTATCAAAAACGATTTATCGCGATACAAAAAAGGTGACGCTTACTGAACTGCCACGCTTTACACCGAAATCAACCTTTTTAAACACGATTTTTTCATCGGCAAAAGAAGGAACACAATTACTCTTGTTAGTCATTATCCCGGCTGTGACGGTTGTGTTTATCTTGATCGGTATTTTAAAATTCACCGGAATATGGGATCCGATTGAAGCAAGCATGGCCTCACTATTAACCATGTCTAGCATCGAACCTGATACGGGGATTGTCTCCTTCTTGGTCGCCCCGACACTAGCCGTTGCGCAACTGGCTGATTTAACGAGTACCTTTGATCCGCGTTTAATTGTTGGCTCGTTCGTACTAGCAAACTCTGGTCTACCAATCTATGTTATTCTCGGCCAAATCCCTGCCATTTGGGCGGAATCAACCGATTTACGTGAACGTGAAGTCATTACGGCAGCATTGGTTGGAATGGTTATCCGGATTGCAACCGCGTGTATTCTTGGCTATTTCTTAACTCCTTTCTTGGTGGTGTGATAAATGATTAACACGTATTTGATTCATGCTGGAAAATTAGTAACCGTAAGTGAACTTGGTACGATTTACGATGGTGGAATGGTTATAAAAGATGGAAAAATTGCGGATGTCGGGGATATAAGCACACTGCAAAAACAATTCCCCAACCTTCCCATAAAAGACTTTTCAGACTATGTCGTTACACCATCTTTAGTAGATTGCCATACCCATCTACTTGAATTTGCTCCATCATCCTTATATCCAATAACGGAAAAAACACATTTCCAAGCAGGAAGAGCCATTCTTCTTCACGCTTTAACATCAGGAATAACCGCACTCGGTGAGCAAATATGCGGCCATCCAGCCTGTAACTTTGCGATTGATGATTATCGCAATGTTGTCAAAGACGTTCCACTGGATATTTCATTCGCCGCTACAAGCATATCAATCGGTTTTAAAGAATTGGCCCATTTCACATCCGTAACGAAATCAAGAGCCGTTCGCCATACAGACCTATCTGATTCCCAACTAGTCAACGAGATTGCTAAGCAAAACGACTACCCAGGTGAAAATTTATTTATTAACGCAACCCCAGCAAATTTCACAGCAGATGAAGTTCCACGGGCTGGGGAAATCATCTATACACTTGATGAATTAAAACGTATTGTGGCGATTTACCATCTACACGGTAAACAAATCGGGGTCCATGTTGCCGGTGAAGAAGGAATCGAAATGACATTGGACGCCGGAATAGATGTCCTGCATCATGCACACGGAATTACAGATGAGCAGATTAACCGGGCAAAACATCAAGGTACAAAAATAGTCGCCACACCAATGGGCGGAACCCATCTCGAACCAAATTCACCCGAAAACATCTTCAAACTAGTGAAACAAAACATCGAAGTCTCTATTGCAACCGATGCATATTTGCCACCATATCCAAATGTTGACTGGCTCCCTTTTACAGATCAGACATTACAAGGACCAGATGCATTCATGAAAATCGCCCAACCAGGGATGAAACTTTTACATGAGAATGGACTTGATGAAAACGAGGTGCTTGCCATGTTGACAGCGAACCCGGCTGCGATTTTGGGAAAAGGTGATCAGTTTGGAAAGCTGGAACCAGGCATGGATGCTAACTTTTTAGTGACTGATGGTGTTCCAGGGCTGGAAGTTGTGGACGTGGATGAAGTTAAGCGGGTTTATTTTCGGGGAGATTTGGTTGTTGATAGGATGAGTGATTAAGCATTTAAAAGGTTGTGCAGTCGTTTGTTTTTGATAACAAATGACTGCATTGCTGTGTCTCCTTTTATTCATTTTATCCGCCTCGTCTGTGTGTTTAATTTCTAGATAAAGGGTCAGTTCCCAACCACGCTCAAAACCTATCCAAATTAGATTGTTGTTACGAAACAAAAAGTCTTGAATACTATTTGAAAACAAAAACAATAGCCAGGGAATTGCGGTGACAAATATAGGAATTATACCGGTTCCGCTTTGTTCTTTAACCATTAGATGGATCCGTAAAGGAGGGTCTGACCCCGTTGCACACAGGTTCTTACCCCTACTGGAAGTTTTGTTAATCCTTTTGCATGCTAACATCACTTTTCCGTTATTTTCACTTAATTGTATAGGTATTTTGTTGCATTGAAAAAAGGGTAGAAATTATTGATAGTGAAAATAAGGCATCAAATGGTCGTTGTCATGAATTAAACGAAAAGGAAGGGATTATACATGTTAACTGAAATAAAAATTGAACAGAATCCAATAAGATAGGCTATCTCTACATTGGAAGGGGCAGCTCAAAACTTTGAATCTTCTTTTCCGAATAAGATAGAAGGAGAGAATCAACTGGATCTGCTGGACGAGATAAATCAATTGAATCAATCTTATTCATCACTGATTGTGTCGTATCAGTTACTGCTACTTAAACATATAAAAACAACGGAAGGTTCTGTTGAGTCGCTAATAGAAACAGACTTGTTACTGGCAAACTACATGCAGTTCAGTGAATAGCAAATAAAAGAAAGGATGGATGGATGGAATGAAGACCTTAGATTCCTCAAGTTTGCATGAAGGAATCGATGCAACACTGCAGGAAATCAACCATGTTCAAAGTAAAGTAACAGAAACGCAAAAAGGTATTCAGGCTATTATTGATTTAGAGAGCTATTTAAAAGGTAAGACAGGCGAATCAATTCGATCCTTTTATGAAAGCATTCATGGTCCCTTTTTGATCTTTTTGTACCAGTAGTTAACTCATTACAGGCAAGCATTGGAAAAGGTGCAACAAGCTGTGCAATCCTATGAACCGAATGAAAAAGGATTCATTCAAGAAGAGTTTCTGGATATCGATGTTCAACATGGATTGGACAAAGCAAAACGGGTAACGGAAAGATTAGTTGACGAAGCAAATAGGATAATGGTCAGTGTTTCTGATCTTGTCTCTTTGCCCCAGCTTGACATGGAAGAATTCGGATCCATGGTGCAAAAAGGAAAAAGCAAAGTGAAAAATGATCTTGAACAGCTGTATGATCTAGATCAAGAACAGACAAAATCGTTAGGTAAAGTGGTAGAAGATCTGGAGCTATTAAATCAATACATAAATGAGATGTCACGTAGCTTTGCCTCAGATTACTCCATCACATCCTTTAACACGTTAACAGCATTAAAGCTGTCTGCCCTTCCTGCCATTTTAAATGAGATATATCCTGTCGTCGAGGAGAAGGAAGAAACCAGTTTATGGACCGAGGTAAAAGAAGGCGCCGTGAAGTTTGGAAAAGGGGCAGTTAGCACGGGGAAAGGTGCTATGATTGGTGCTTATGATGTAAGAAAGGATACGGTTGTTGGTATAGGAAATACTGTCATGCATCCAGTGGATACCGCTGAGTCTATGGTGAATATGGTGATCCATCCCATAGATACTGGCAAATACTTAGGAAATGCAATAGCGGAGTCATACGAGCGTGATATGATAAATGGTGATGCCGAAAGCCGTTCGCACTGGATCACGTATGCACTGGGTACCGTTGCCACAACAGTGTTCGGTACAAAAGGAGCGGGAACAGTAACAAAGACCGGTGTAGCAACAACCAAAGCTGGTGTAAAAAAAGCTGCAACAGCGGTTAACAACACTGTAAAAAATGTAGACTTTTTAAAGCTTTTCCCTTATGCACCGCAGTATCAGCTAGCTGGAGAAAACAGGGTACCTTATAATATAGTGGATGGGAATTATTTGAAGGATCAGTTGATTTTGAAGGCGGAGATTAACTCAACTGATGCTGGGAAGGGTAAATCGTCAAAATTTGCTGGAAAAGAAATAAAACCTGACTGGTTAGGTGATAATTATAAAGCTGTTGAGTTAGAAGGCACTGTTAAGGTTAATGGAAAAAGTATGGATATTTCAAGACGGGTCTATCAAAAAAATGATATAGATTGGGATTATAAACCAAAACATCCAAGGGCTAAAGGGCTTTCTAAAAATGAACTTACCGCAAAAGGTCGTTCACCATATGTAATAGATAAAAATGGTAAAGAGGTGCAAATTGAACTTCATCACTTAATTCAAAAAGAATCTGGCAATGTGGTAGAAATAGTAGCCACTACACATGATGAATATAAAAAAATACTGCATGGTTTAATTAAAGTTGGTGATAGTTTTAGAAATAATGGGATATTAGATAAGCAATTCAATAACTTTAGAAAAAAGTACCGGAAGTGGCGTTCAAATAATCTAAAATGAGGTGATTAAGTGATGAATAATGAACTTTTGGAAATGATAAATAAACATATCGAAAAAGGAGACTTTACAGGGCGCTTTACTAATGAAAATATAGATAGGACTGAGCAAGAATTGGGAGTTGATTTTCCTGAAGGGTATAAAGAATTCATAAAAAGGTTTGGGGCTGGTGGCATTTGCGGCGTTGATGTTCTAGGAATAGAAGGAATGGACTATGCTTCTGTGGTTGAGAGTACAAAGCAGTATAGAGGTTTAGGATTGCCAAAAAATTATTTAGTTATAGAGGATGTAGACGAATTTGTTTATTGCCTAAACACAATGGACGACTCTGTAGTACGGTGGGATGATATAAGCAAACAAGAATTAAAAAGATATTTAACTTTTGATGAATATTTGAAAGACTCCTTTCAAGAGGCTATTGATAATATGGATTAAAATGAAGTTATAGTATGGATTTTAATGAATCTAGTATTAGGAAGTTCAGAGATAAAGGGTCAGTCCCCAATTACGCTAACACTTTAGCACAGTGGGGGACTGACCCTTTCAATTGCACTTTCAATTGCACCTCAATCAACTGGGATATACTTATATATCTCCCCGGACTTAATGAGTTTGGTAAGTTTACCCAGCCAATTATAATATACCAAGGCATCATCGAGTTGTTGATAATCCTGCCTGGCTCTTTCTCGCAATGCTTCATCTGTTTCACTATTTTCTATCACTTCATTAAGTTGTTCCTGGGACTTCCTGATACTAACCAAAAACATTTCCACTTCGCGTTCCCATTTCATACCGAAAAATTGAGAGAAATAATTGAAGAAATTTTTTTCAGCTTTAAAAAAATCACGTTTTGAACCTTTTTGCCATATTTTTTGCACAATATTGATTTCCTGTAGCTTTCTTACGGATGTACTCATGCTCGCCTTGCTCATTCCGAGCTCTTCCTTCATTTGATCCAGCGTAATGGGGTGGTGTTTAAAGTACATAATGGCGTATAATCTTCCCACTGATGGTGTAACACCATATAAATCCATTGTTTCTGAAATGGTATTAATTATCATATTTTCAGCCTGTGCAACTTTCATTTGGTTTTCCTGCTTATTCTCATTACTATTCTGTGAGTAATCCAATTATAACAACCTCCCTTCCTCCGTTGTGACGCCCGGGAAATTTATTATTATCAAAACACCATGTCCAATTTATTCAATAAGTACACAATGGTTTTAATATTTGATTGCAGTTTACTAAACGTGAAATAAATGTGTCAAGCTATCGTTAATTATTTAAACCTTTTCATTATTCCACTTCGGAGGGGCTGTATGATTATTCAATCAAGCCAGTAAATGTAGATAACCTGTACACCTCAGCAGGGTCCCCCTATTTTTAAATGACTATTTAACTGAATCTTTAGAGATAATGTGAATTTATAGGAAGTTCTAGGCCTATGCGGTCTCCCCTATGATAGCGATTCTTTTGATCAGTATTGAACTGGTCGACCAAAAGTTCCGTTCCATTCAAATCAACAAAATAACGTATAAAGTTTCCGTTATAAACGACTTTAGAGATTTGACCTTGAAGTTTACTGCTTTCATTAATGATAATTCGCTCAGGGCGAATCATTATTTTACAGTTTTTCTTATTTTGAGTTTCGTCCTCCCTATTCACCTCAAACTGAAAGTAAGGGGTTTTGAAAAAGGTCGTCTGGTCTTCTGTTTGAGTTGTTCCTTCCAAGATATTGGAATGTCCAACGAAATTAGCCACAAATGGGTTCCGAGGATGATTATAAATTTCATCTGGCGGCCCTATTTGTTGAATCACTCCATCATTCAGGACAACAACCCGGTCCGAGATACTAAGTGCCTCTTCCTGATCATGCGTTACAAAAATAACTGTTAAATTCAATTCTTCTTTTAATCTGCGAATTTCCTCGCGCATAATCATACGAAGGTTTGCATCAAGGTTAGACAGGGGTTCATCCAGTAACAATACTTTAGGCTGCAAGACAAGACAGCGTGCAATCGCAACACGTTGCTGCTGTCCACCGCTCAATTCACTCGGTTTGCGGTCACCGTAATCTTCCAGCTGTACTTGCGACAATGCTTGATGAATGCGCTCCTTGCGTTGGGATTTATCCACCTTTTTTATCTTTAGTCCATATTCTACATTTTGATAGACTGACATATGAGGGAACAGGGCATAATTTTGAAATACCATTCCCGTCGAACGCTTTTCTGGAGGTAAATGATCAACTCTATGGTTGTCCAGAATGATTTCCCCGGAGTCCTGTTTATGGAAACCGCCAATCGTGCGTAACAATGTTGTTTTACCACAACCGCTCGGCCCGATAAAGGAAATCAGTTCCCCTTTGTCAATTTGAACGGAAATATTGTCAACTGCTGTCACATCTCCAAAATATTTATACAGATGCTTCAAATTTAAAAAAGCTTCTTGTTGTGGCACAGTCAAAACCTCCTTTATATTTTTCATACCAAGGCTTTGGGATAAATAACACCCGCCCCGGCATTGTGTACTTTTTATGACCTGCTATAATCGTTATGTACCAAGCCTTAGAAGCATACGCCTATGAAATTCCAGTTTAATTTCTGAAAACAGAGGATTTATTTCATGAAATTTATCATTCAACGCGAGCAATTAATTGCGAGTGCTAAATCTTTACACCTGTCCGTTTTTCTATGAATTTCAAAAGCCCCATACAAGCAAGAACGATGACAATCAAAACAAAGGACATCGCAGAAGCCATCCCAATTTTTGCCTGTTGAGCCAGATTAAGAATATAAACAGCAGCTAGATTTGTACCTGGAGCAATAAGAAACACTACAGAACTGATGGAAACCATAGCTGTCATAAATGTATACACAAATCCAGCAACAAAAGACGGACTCAAAATCGGTGCAACAACCCGAAGAAATGTGCGGTAGGGGCCAGCTCCCAGATCATTGGAGGCCTCTTCCATGGAAGAATCAATCTGGTGCATTTTACTGATACTGTTTTCCATACCAACACCAATTTTCCTAAAGGTCATGTTTAACACAAGCAATGTCACCGTTCCTGTTAAAAAGAACGGAGAACCGTTAAAAATCAACACATAGCCAATTCCCATCACTGTTCCTGGAACAGCCAGTCCGAATAGCGTCAAGAACTCCATGACTTGTTTACCGGGAATCGGCTTTCTTGCAAACAAATACCCTTGTAACATGCCAATCACTGCAGCAAATATAGCAGATATAAAGGAAACAACAATACTCGTATATAACGATCCCCATTCGGTTTGTTCTTTGAAATGCTCGAGAGTAAACGTATTATCAATACCGATGATTTTGACAAAAGCACCGAGCACAACCATCACGAACATACCGAGAACAAAAACGATAAATAATGTGCTGATCCCAACCATCACAGCTTTCACTGACTTTGATAAGGGAGCATTGGAACCGCCGGATTCACCACTGATAGTTTCCAGATTTGTATCCTTTAAATAGTAGGTCTGGAATATAAAGATGATCAAACTGGGGATAATCAGGAAAACTCCCATTACGGCAGCAAGTTCCATATTATGTTGACCGACCACGGCCAAGTATGTCTCTGACGCCAAAAATGGCAATCCTCCTCCGATAATCAGCGGATTAGAGAAGTCAGCCAGTGCCATGACAAAGACTAACAAAGCAGCCTTGATAATCCCGGACTTAGCAAGAGGAATTGTCACTTTACGCAGTGTTCCCCACTGATTAGAGCCGAGATCTCTTGAGGCATGCTCCAGACTTGGATTCATCGTGCGCAACGTGCCCTCTACCAGCATATAACCAATGGGGAAATAACCAATAACCTGAGCTAATACCACACCCCAAAAACCATATATACTGAATTCCCAGCCAAACCAGCTATTTAGCAATTGTGTAATCAAACCATTTCGGCCCAGTAAGATAATGAGTGATAAGGAAAAAATAAAAGGCGGAGTTACCAAAGGCAACAGAGCTACTCCACTATAAAACCGGGCCAAATAACTTTTTGAACGTGTTACATAAAGGCCAACAGCAATACTCAAAGTGGTAACAATAATGGTTGTCAAAACAGCAGAAGCCACACTATTACGCAGAGATTGCAAATAAGCAGATGAAGAAAAAAACTCCTTGTAATGCTCTATGGTTAAGGCTCCTGAACCGATGCCAAAGCTTCTTAATAAGACAGCCAGAACCGGTACAACGATAAACAACAGAATGGCCAGAGCGAGAACCGATGTTAAAATTGCAAAGCCTGGTTCAGACCAGAATTTTTTCCATGTTGTTATTAAAGAATTGGGCTTCCGTCTCGAAAGCGTCATGTTCACAGTCAACACTCCTTTTATTGAAACGCTTTAAGTAAACAGCGGCGAGACGGGTCTCACCGCTGCTTATCCATTATTCAGAGAATTCCTCGCGCCATTGTTTCATGACTTTATCTCGGTTTTCGGCCGCCCACTTGGCATCGTAATCTACAAAATGCTCCTGCAGCTCATCACTATTTTTACCGCTAGAAATTCCTGGCTTGGTGACAACCGAACGAAACTCAGCTGTTTTCTTCATGAACTTCTCAGAACCCAAGTAGTCCATCACTTTTTTGGCCTTCTCGGGTTGATCGGTGTTTTTAAAGATCCAGTTCACATCTAGGCTGTAACCAACGCCTTCGGATGGAAGGAATTGTTCAACTGGATATCCTTCTTGTTTAAAGTCCGTAACCGCTTTGTCCCATGTGATCCCAATGGCATATTCTCCTTGAGCCACCATCTGTGCTGGTGCAGTACCGGATTTTGTATACTGGGCAACGTTCTTATCTAACTCCTTCAGGTAATTCCATCCTTTTTCCTCGCCAAATGTTTGCAAGATTGTTGAGACAAACAAAAAGGCCGTTCCTGAAGTACCGGGATCTGGCATCACAATTTCGCCTTTATACTGGGGATCTAGTAAATCCTTCCATGATTCTGGCTTGTCCAATCCCTTATCCTCAAAAATATCTGTATTTAATCCAACCGAGGTATACCAGAATGAAGTCCCGTACCATTTACCGTCAGAGTCTTTATATTTGTCAGGTACATTATCCCAATTTTTTGCTTCATATGGCATGAGGTAGTCCTCTCCGGCAGCTTTAATACCAAATCCCTGCAGCATACCTATTTGCATATCAGCCCCGAACTCTGGTGCTTCTGATTTAATGCGGCTCCACCCTTCCCCACTGGAAAGACGAAGTACTTCAAGCTTCACGTCTGTGTTTTTCTCAATATTTTCTACGAGTGCATCCATAGTGTCGCTGTTATTATGTGTATAGACCTTCAATGGCTCATCACTTTCACCATTGCCATTAGCACTGCTATCTTCGCTTCCACATGCTGTTGCTAAAATAGCGAGCACTGTTATAAGTAAAATTGATAAGTACTTTTTCACTGAATTTCCTCCTCATTTTGGTAATACTTTAATATTTTCATAGTTTTTGATCAGACTATCCGCTTCTTTTAAATGGTTGGATGTACGAATTTCATCGGAAACAATCCCTATGCTTGCCAACAAATTGGCGTTCTTTCCTGTCATCATATCACCGTTCGAATCCCCGAATATGAGTGTTCTATAAGGTTTGATTTGTAATTGTTGACAGGCTTCTAAAGCCATATCGGGAAACGGTTTGCCCCTATGCACAGTATCATGACCCATAATACATCCAAAATATCCGGAAATACCAAGTGTATCCAAGTGTTGCCTGGCCTGTTCGGTATTATCGGAAGTGACAACCCCAAGTGGAATAGAAGCGGAGTACAACTGATCCAGAAATGTTGTCAAACCCTCTATGGGTTTTAAACAATCCTCCAAGATGGTTGAAGCGTATACAGATTCACGACTCTGTATAACCATTGCAGTCGCTTCATTCCAGGGAGTCCCCTTATCGTATAAACAGAATGATAACAGTGTATCCAGATCATCCATACTCCCGATTGCCAGTGGCCCAGTAGGATCCCATCTGTTCTGGTCCAGGTCCAACCCAATCGTTTCACCCATTAGTGATGCATGAACTTCGACTTCCTGTACACCTTCTATCACGTTATGAATCCATTTTCTGGCCCAATGGAGCCATAATTCCGCAAAGTTTAATAAAGTCCCATCTTTATCAAATAAGATACCGTCAATCTCGTAATGTTGATCATTGATAACTACTACGGACAATAAATCCACCCCCTTTTACTAAGATAAAAAAAGACATTCTCTACCCATCGTAATAGATGAGACTAACGGTCCTCACATTTCATTCACTTAAAATTGAACGTTCTGAACATTCATTTTGTAAAATTTTAAGTGAATAGTCTGTACACAAAGATTATACTACATGATTTAAATGCGTTGTCAAGGACTATATTTTCAAATTCCTCCAGACTTATACGCCCAAATCCCTTTATTGGACACAGCAAGAGCAACACAAGTAGAAAAGTAAATTTGACTTATTATTTAACTATGTTAATGTACCAAATGTATAACTAATTAAAAATGTTCAATCTTTTCTTAATAGGTTGAATGTAAAATAAGGAGGTGCACAAATCTATTTTTAAAGGGAAAGAATCCTTCTATGAATCGAATCATAGTAAATAAATGACCAAAATTCAGGAGGTATTTACATGTCAAATATTTTTCAGAAGAATTTTATGAAATTGCTTATTGCAGCAATGCTAGTTTTCTCACTCGGGATGACTGCATTGCCTTGGAACGCACAGGCAGAAGATAATTTGGGAGATTCGAATACCACTTTGGAAGAACCAAATTTGGTCTTTCCTGTAATCAGTGATACACAACTTGGTCGAGCTGAAGGTGATACAGAGCGATTTGACGAAGCTATGAATCAACTGAATCAACTAGCACCAAAACAAGATGCTTTCATTTTTATTGGGGACTTAACCAGTCATGGCTATGAATCGGAATATGACACATGGTCGTCCATCTTTAATAAACAGGTTCAGCCTCAAGCGGAACAACTTATTGGTATTGGAAATCATGAGTATAATTATAATGGCCTCACACCTGAAGAATCTCAACAACGTTTTTTTGATAAAACAGGCATGGAATCTCTTTACTATCACAAGAATATCAAAGGCTATGACTTTATAATGATGGGTGAAGAACGTGGTTACTTCTATTCAAAAGAGCAGGTTCAGTGGTTAGAAGATCAGTTAAAGCAATCAATACAGAGGGATCCGAATAAACCAATTTTCGTTTTCTTGCACCATGGTATTAAAAATACAACATACGGCACGGAAGATTGGTATATCGAAAATGATAACCAGAAATTGCTTCGAGAAACGCTTAAAAAATATCCGCAAATAGTTTTAATGGCCGGCCATACACATTATCCTGTTAGTGATCCAAGATCTATCTATCAAGAAGACTATACAGCTGTCAATTCTGGTTCTATATCTTATATATGGACGGAAAAGGGATATCTTCAAGGCGAAGTTCCCGAGACAGAGGTTAGTAACGGCCTTCTTGTAAAAGTCTATGATAACGAGGTTGTCATCAAGCGCCGTAACTTTACCGGCGAACGATGGGTACAGGATCCTTGGGTTATTGAAACGCCGGTAAAAAGTAAAGAAGACTTTAAATACACAGACGATCGTGACCAGGAAAGCCCTTATTTCGATAAGCATTCAAATCTTGTCGTAAATCAAACAACGACAAACAGTTTAAACATATCTTTCCCACAGGCATTTGATAATTTATTGACACATTCTTATCAAGTGACTGCCACAAATCAAAAGACTGGGAAAATCGCAAATCAGTACAAAGCCTTTTCAGAATATTATAAAGGAGAGGTGCCAAGCTCATTAGAATTTCCTGTAAGCAATCTTCAACCAGCTACAGCATATCAAATTAATGTACAGGCTATTGATGCATTCGGAAATGTAAGTAATAAGCTAATTACAACTTCGACAACTTTAGCAAAAACCATTCCAGAAATGCAGAAGGTAGTTAAACAGTTTGAGGCTGACGGGGAGTTTGTAAACCATGGCGTTGCTCAATCACTGAAGGCTCAATTAAATACAGTATACAAATTTATGCAAAAAAATGCTACGGAAAAAGCTATTAAACACATGACTAAAGTTAAGTCTTTATTGGAACATAGGAAAGAGAACAATCAAATATCCGTTAAAGCGTACAACTATCTCATGATGAATGCTAACGATTTAATCAACACATGGAATTAGTTTAATAAATTCAAATACAACCATGAAAAAGAGGGTTCATCTCTCTCTTTTTCATGGTTGAGTTCGTATTATATAAGGTAAGCTAATCATTTTCTGGCTTATAAAAGGCTCCCTTTGAATCGGCTAATTAAAAGAAAAGCGAATGTCGGGAATAAAAGCGGTGTTTGCAATTTATTCAGGACTCCTATTTGTTATTCACCGAGTTGTATATAAGTTTCCATTCCGAGTTTATCCAGGAAAAAGGATAAATTGAAGGTTATTGGCGAATATAACATTCCCCTCCTTTAGCAAGTGCCTGGATCTTATATTTTACAAATGTACTAGTTATCTATGGAGCGACTCAGGTAACCTAGCAATGTCTTTATTAATTCCTTTCATCTACATCTTCTTCTAGGGGTATATACTTATATATTTCACCAGATTTAGTAAGTTTGGTAAGCTTTTCCAACCAGCGATAATATATCAGGGCATCATTGAGTTGCTGATAATCCAATTCAGCTCTTTCTCGCAATGTTTCATCTGTTTCACTATCTTCTATTACCTCATTAAGTTGTTCTTGGGCTTTCTTGATACTAATCAAAAACATTTCCACTTCACGTTCCCATTTCATACCATAAAAATGAGAAAAATAATTGAAGAAATTCTTTTCAGCTACAAATGAATCTTTTCTCGATCCCTTCTGCCATACCCTTTGAACGATATTGATATCTTGAAGCTTTTTAACAGATGTACTCATGCTTGGTTTACTCATACCGAGTGCTTCTTTCATTTCATCCAAGGTCATTGGCTGATGTTTAAAATACATCATTCCGTACAGACGTCCCACTGAAGCGGTAACACCATACAGATCCATCGTTTCTGAAATCGTATTAACCATCAAACCCTCAGCCTGGTCGAGTTTTTCTTTATCCTTTTCATAATTAAAATTATTCCGATTCGCTTCCATTGTGGCACCTCTTTTTTTGTGGAAAATAAAAGCATTAGATACCTTTTGCTGTTAAGTTCATTAATAATTAATTAAATGTTTCTTCCATTTTATAATGAATATTACTGATATGCAACTACGCCAATAAAAAATTCCGAACAAGTATCAAAGAGAGAGACTGTTGAAATGCGTCTCATCATTGTAGCAGCAATCGGAGAGTTTTCTTGTAAACAAAAAGTTACCTTATTCAAAGGAAAGAGACGATTCTCTTACCAAGAATCATCTCTTTCCCTAACATTTATTTCATCCACTCTTCAGTTAAATCCCGATGTTCTTTCACCCATTTTTGTGCGCCTTTAATAGGATTGTCTTCATTTTCTTTGACATTAATCATTAATTCTTCTGTTGCTTATCGTTCAATTTAAAGTTTTTCATCCATTTACGATTATTTTTCCATTGAACCCTCAATTTTCTTATCTGCTTCATAAGCTTAGAGCAGCTTTGGTTAGTAACAATTTATCTCACTCCCAAAATATTTATCAACATCATTTCCAATTAGCAGAATAATAATAACCTTGATGAATGTAATAGAAGTTAATGTTAATATAAAAATATACAATAAAACTAGCGGGTAGAATTATGGAATAAGGGAGACTAATATTTTGGTTATGCTTTTAAAGCGAGTACTCTAGAAGGCGGGTTAGATTATTTAGGGTGCAATTGTTCAACAAGAATAGTCACTTTTTTAGTAAAGGGCAGAATTGTTTAAGAAAGAATAGCAAGATAAATTAAAATGTAAAGATTAATTGGGGTGGATATATGCCAATACTTCTTATTGGTTTATTGTTAGTGGTTTTATGTATTTGTTTTACAGTGATTTATTTCATAAAAACAGGGAAAGGTGTAAATTTCAAAAAAAATAGAGGACTCACCTTAATTTTTGTTTTAAGTTTAATCTCTTTAATCATTTGATTTTGCTCTTTTTGTATAATCAGTTATTACCTTCCCGTCCTCAAATCTCATATCATCACCAATGATAACACCGACGTAGTCAAATTCAAGGCCCTGACAAGTATGAATACAACCAGCCTCATCGATAGAGTTTTCGTCAATTGCCCAGGTAGAAGTATTACCTAAGTTCCAACTCATTCCAAAGTTATATTCTTCAATTTTAATATCGTGAAATATTGATTTAGTTCTATTTTCTTTAGGCCATTCCCAACAATAGCCGGAAACAATTCGAGATTTGTTATTTCGCTTATTTAGTTTCTTAATTTCCTCTTTCATCTGATTTGGATCAGAGAAAACCCGAAAGTCGTAATCCATACCTATTTCATTCGCATTTGCAGTCTCTCGGATTTGGAGAACATCATCCAGCCACGCTATATATCCATCAGATCCATCACATCTAAATTGAGAATCCAAAAATCCAGTTGTGACTTCCGCACCATATTCGTTTGCATATTCTTTTATCATTTCCACACTACCAATATCTTTTAGCGTGACACGTTGATTTTCATCGATAAAGAAAATAGACATATTTGCTGAATGTATAACTTCTTTCACTTGATTTTCACCTAGGTTTTGAAACATACCCGATTTTTCATTTAATCGGTGTGCTTCATCAACAACTAATACATCAAGTTCATTTACCACTGAATTTGTATAGCTGCCAGAACCTTTAAACAGGTTATCTATTCTACCTTTTTTAAAATCTCCTTTTAATTTAGTTGAGTATATATTACGTGGTGCTGAATTTTTAGTAACATATTGACAAGTCAAGCTTTTATTCGTTAATGCGACTAGCAAATTAATAGCGAGTACAGACTTTCCTGTTCCGGGCCCGCCTTCAATAATCATCACTTGTTTTGTGTCCGTCTCAACTGCCTTTTCTGCAAGCTGAAGTGCAGTTTCATATACAACTTTCTGTTCATCAATCATAACAAACTCTTGATTACCCTTTAGCATATTTGACAGTGCATCTTGTAACGATTTAGAAGGTCTAATCCTTCCTTGATCAATTTGGTAAATGATCTCTTTATTATCCCCGTATTTAATATGTTTTTTTATAAACTTTCTTAAGCGTTCTACGTCTCCCTTTGCATATACAGGAGCTAAATTTACATAATAGTCATAAATACTATCAGTTAACGGGTCGTTATTTTGCACCCGGTAATTATGTAAATATGCACATGGTTCAAGATGAATACCTTCATCTTGAACATTTTCATTGTAATCTTCAATTAATGCAGCATATGACCATGCTTGATATGAAGGGTGAGCAACTTCGTGTAATCCTCGATTTATTGCGGTCTTAACGATCGCTTCTTTTCCTTCTACTTTCTCAACTTCCGACCATTGTTTTAATTCAACAATGACCACTGTATCATTATCTCCATCATGACCAGACAGAAGAAAATCCACTCTTTTAGATGAATACGGGATTCTATATTCAATAGCAACTCCTGCGTTATCAGGTATACTACTATCATTTAAAACTCGATACATATGTAACATAGAATTATCCCATGAACGTATTTCGGATTGACTAGTTCTACCCAATTTTAATTGAAACTGCTCTAGAATGTGTGAAACTAGTACATCTTGATCTACGTGTTGAATGAACTCTTGCTTACTTGCTTCATAAACAATCAATTGTTAATCCCCCATAAAATACTCCAATATCTCTAGTGTGAATTTCAAATTTATTACGATGTTTATAGGTATTTTATCATAGATTTTAATGATTTGGGACAACGCTACAGTCGGTTTCATGGTACATCAAAATAAATATAAGAATCATTTTTTTATAAGCCAATATAATTCCTCAATGATTGCTTTCTGTATAGACCATAGCTCTTAATTGCATAAGCGATGTCTATTAAATATGCTTCTACTTCACCTAACCTTTTGTCATTCTCAATATCGACATATCCGAAATATTCTACAATATGGTCTGTCAGCCCGGGAAACAATAATAAATTTCTTGTTTTTACATTTAAGCTGATTCCTAGTGAATAGGCATAATAAAATTGTTTAACTAAGTCGTGCCAGCCTGGTAAGTTTCGTTTTATATTATAATATTTAGCATCTAATACATATAATGTATTATTCTCGTAATATAAAATATCAGGTATTTGTCGGGAAAAATTGTATGGATTATACTTATTATTATATACATGCCATTTAGGTTTCGGGATTAGATATTTAAAATGATCGTATTCGTTATTAAATAGCTCGCTACAAATGGCCTCCCAAATACTGTGGAAATATTGTGTAGCAAGTGTTTCCGGTTTTTCAGAATTATAATTACTAGAACCAAAAATAAAATACATTATATTATTTAATAAACTTACTTCTCTATCCACAAAGGTATTAGATATCGCTTGAGCTAAAATGTTTTTGGCGGTTTCAGTATCGCACGGAAGTGTATCATATCTAGGATCATATACAAAATCATCGATATTCAAGAGCCAACCACATTTCTTATGACTTTGTTAAACGGCGTATCTATGTAGTTTGTAAAGCAAGTTTTCCCTATCATTTGTCTTTACTTTAGCAACGAAATCTAAATATATGGGTCTATTATTCGACATCACTGGGTTTCTTCTATTTATTGTTTTTTGCCAATCGATGTTATTGCCAGTATTTATTGTATGCTGAAATGTTTGTTTTCGAATATAACCATGTAATAAAAAGTCTTTTAACAAATTAATAGCTGCCAAAAAACCCTCTGGATGTACCCCTTCCATACCACCCATTAGCTCATTTTCACCATCATGTATACCTATCTCTTCTTTATAACGAAGTAATGCATTTAAAAGTGCCTTTAATTGGAAACTTTCTTTTTTAACCGTACCAAAATATCCCTTAGGAAAAACTACGATTAGATAATTTTTATTAAAAATAAATCCCGTAAATTTAAATACTAATAATTTTCCAGTTTTCTTAATCAAGTTTCTTTTAAATAACTCTTCAGTTAATAGAAATTTAAATTCATTATAATCGTATTTATTTCCTTCTTCAAAACAGTAATAATCATCACTTATCATTGCTATCACCATTATTGTCATTTTCTTCAATGTACTGATTAATAACCGCTGTTTCATTAAATGTAAACTGAAAAACCTCTTCACCATTTAAAAATTTAGTATTTAGAATACCAAAGGTCTTTATTCCATTTTTAAATAACCTATGACGGTAATGTCTTACCACATCGTCCCACAAGTAAATCAATAGTTTGGATGCTACCAAGGTTTTATTTGACGGTTCACCTGGTTTCAAGAAATATGGACCTATTAATTTATCTTCATTAATTCCGATTTCTTTTAAATTTTCATTTAGATTACCTACAAAATCTCTCCATGGCACTAATTTATCGCTATACTGAACTTTTTCATCTTCATGTTCAATACCTTCTAATTCTATAGGCATATACTCAAAATTCCATCTTCTTTTAAAAGCTGAATCCAAAACATAAACTCCCTGATCAGCGCTATTCATCGTTGCTACTATATTCAAATTACTTGGAAGATAAATTTCCTTTGGCAACCACTCAATTTCCTTCTTTAAGTAGTTATATAATTCTAAGCTAGGTCTAATTGTATATTCACTTTTTCCAGTTTTATCACGATCTAATAGTTGAAATAAATCCCCAAATACAGCTGGAGCGTTAGCACGGTTTAATTCCTCTATAACTATGGTGATAATTTGACTTTCATTGGATAATGCTTTTTTTAAGGCAAGTGTAAATGGTCCAGGCACAAACTGATAATCAATGATCGGTTCACCTACGTTTATTTTTTTTCCTTCATACGTGTACAGTTGGTGGCTTTCATTTGTTGACTTATATAAAGGAAGCGGTTTATAACTTCCTACGAAATCATAATACGTATATTCTGGATGGAAGGTAACTCTAACCTTATTATTTGGGAACCTCTTACTTAGTTCAAAACTTTTACCTGTACCTGGAGCACCATAAAGAATTAAGTTTATGCCTTTTATTCTTGGAGACTCTTCAGAAATTATATATGTTGAATTATTTTCTAATAAAGTGTGTTCTCGAAAATCCACTAAAGTAGATTTGTCACGAGATGGATTAAAATTCCCATAACCAATATATGTACCTTGTTTTAAGTATTCAGTAAAAACACTACCATCTGATTCCTTAATACCTAAAACTATATACCCAACCTCTCTTTTTCTCTTTAAAAAAATTAAAAAATCGTTTGTAGATAACAAATGTCTAAAATTAACAAATTCCTTAGAATCATTACTAGAACATAGCTCGCCTTGATTTCTTTCTTCACGGTGTTTTGCGAATGTCGTAAAACAATGAATATTACTATGAAAAAGAGACTCATCATCATCTAATAGATAGTTTAGATTATCCATATTAAGTGTTACTGGAATTTTCATCAAAAATCTTCTTTTAAATGAATTATCTGCATTCTCTTTTTCAGCAATTAAAAATTGGTAATTTTCAATATATGGAAACAAATCTAATGATTTTCCTGTAATAGCAATATGAACTTGATTGGACTTCCTATCTTTCTGAATAGTATTTGTGGCTTTTAATTTTTTTATCCAAATGGCTTCTATATTGTCGTCAAACTCTCCCATGTCTAAGTTTATGTTTAGTTTGTCTAATAGCTGTTCTAATATGTTTAATACATCATTATACATTCTTATTACCCCCAATTAACAAGTTACATCATACCTTTCTTTAATATTAACATATAAGCTCTTCTAAACTTTAATTTTAAATGTTGATTCATTTTATACCCTGATATAAATAAATGTGTTATAATAAGAACATACTTTCTATGTTTATTTCGGAGGATTGAAAATGATCAAAAATGAATCAAAAGTAGGGCGTCCCGCTGGACGAAAAAAAACATCAAAAATAGAGATACTATTAGAACCTGAATTAAAAGATAATTTTATGATGTATCTACATGAGGAAAATAAATGTGCTTCAGTTCAAATTAGAGAATGGATTTTAGAGTATATAACCGATAATAAAAAAAACGATTAAAAATGGAGGGATTACATGTTAGAGACAGTTTCTTTATTTAGTGGTTGCGGTGGTTTAGATCTTGGTTTTATGCAGGCAGGATTTAATATAATTTGGGCAAATGATAATGACAAACATGCGGTTAAAGCGTACCAGGAAAACTTTGGTAACCACATACAATTTGGAAATATTACAGATATAAATCCGAAAGATATTCCAAAACATAAAGTTCTAATAGGGGGGTTCCCTTGCCAACCTTTCAGCATGATGGGTGGAAAATTAGGCTTTACAGATACAAGAGGAACGCTGTTTTTTAACATAGAAAAGATTTTAGAAGAACATAGTCCTGACATTGTTGTTTTAGAAAACGTGCGTCATTTAAAAACTCATGATAATGGGAATACATTTAAAGTAATAAAAGAAGTGCTAGAAAAAAAGTTAAATTACAAAGTTTATGCTAAAGTATTAAATAGTTCCGATTTTGGAGTTCCACAGACACGGAATCGTATTTTTATCGTCTGCTTTAAGGATCATTCTATTGATTTTTCTTTTCCCGATCCAATTTTATTAACATCCACAATGCAGGATTTACTAGATAAAGATGTTGATGTGAAATACTACCTTTCACAAAAGATCAAAAAAACCATTTTGGCTGAAGGTACGAAAAATTATAAAGCTAAGCCAGAAATAGACTTAAAGATTGCAAGACCTCTTTGTGCAACCATGCACAAAATGCATAGGGCTAGTCAAGACAATTATGTAACACAGCCAAGTGAAGTAGCATTGCAAGCTGGTAAAACACCCATTCGTCGGCTAACACCTTTAGAATGCGCTCGTCTTCAAGGCTTCCCAATTGATAATAACAAATACCAAATTGTTGTTTCAGATACACAAGCCTATAGACAATTTGGTAATGCAGTTACAGTTAGTGTAGCCAATCATGTGGCTCAAAGCATAATTAAAGCAATAAATACAGGAACAGAAAATAAAGAACATAACGAGGAGAAAATAAAGGATGTTGTACCAATTTAAAGACATATACTCCGATCAAAAAGCTAAAAAGGCATATATCAATGAAATTATAGAGATATTCAATATTCTAAAATTAACTGTTCCTTCGAGAGAACAATTAAATGAACCTCAAATGTCACTCGAGGGCTTAGGTGGAATACAACAACTTATTAAAATCGGAATTATAAACTCAGAGAAAGAAATGACTGAACTAAAAAATATCATAAATAAGAATTGCAAGTTTTCCTTTGATGAATTTTTTCAATATATTAAAGATCTAGATCAGAAATATAACACTGAACAAATTGACTGCAAAAGTTGTCCAATCAATAGTTATTGTGAATCTTACAGGAAACTTATTATTAAAGAAGAAGAAAAACATTCTAATAAACCTACCCTTATGGATTTATTTTGTGGTGCCGGCGGAATGTCACTCGGATTTAAACAAGAAGGATTCCGTATATCATTCGCTAATGATATAGAGCAATGTTGTATAGATACTTATATCCACAACCATCCAGAGGTACCGAAAAAGTATATCTTTCAAAACGATATTAATAATATTATCCCTGATATTAAAAAATATGTTAGATATTCAACTACAGATGTGATTATTGGTGGTCCCCCATGTCAAGGATTCAGTAATGCGAATCGTCAAAGAATCATTGACGATCCAAGAAATAAATTGTATAAGGCCTTTGTACAAATAGTAAATAAAATACAACCAAAGTTTTTTGTAATGGAAAACGTGGCTGGAATGAAGACAGTTGCTACTCAAGTAGTGGAAGATTTTAAAAGTATTGGATATGATGTCACTTTTGATATTCTTAATTCATATGATTTTGGGGTACCTCAAAATAGGAAAAGGTTAATTTTTATAGGAAATAGGATGGGAGTCAATAATGAAAAGGCTTTTGAGGAAATCAAAGAGTTAAATAAACACAAAAATAAGCATGTTCTAGAAGATGCAATTTCGAACCTTAGACCTTTAACAGCCTCAAGAATAAAAAATTCAACTGAGTTAGACACAGAAGAGCATGGCAGAAAAGTAGACTATAATCCATTTTTTGAGATTGAATCAGACTATCAATTGTTAATTAATAACTGTACTGATTCGATACCATATGTTTTCAATCACAAGGCACGGTACAACAATGACCGAGACATTGAGATATTTGGCCGCCTACATCAAGGGAATAAGTCGGATGATCCTAAAATTGCCGATATTATGCCTTATCAAAGCAGAAATAATATATTTAAAGATAAGTACTATAAGTTAGAAAATAATAAGCCGAGCAAAACTATCACAGCTCATATGAAATTTGATTGCAATATGTATATACATCCTACTCAAGCCAGAGGTCTTACACCCAGAGAGGCTGCCCGAATACAAACATATCCTGATTATTACATGTTTAAAGGCCCTTATACCAAGACTTATATGCAAATTGGCAATTCTGTTCCACCGTTAATGAGTAGAGGAATTGCAGAAGTTTTAAAGAAATATATTTAATTGTACTTCTGGGGGTGTAAGCTAAATTGTGTAAGTGAAAGAACATACTTTATAATGTATCCGTGGGTTTAGACACTAAAAATGAAAAAATAAGATAATACTAGTGCTATGAGTAAAAAACGAAGAAGATATAGTTCAGCGGAAAAAGCAAAGGTTGTTTTAGAAATATTGAGAGAAGAAAGTACTCTTAATGAAATCGCTCAAAAATATGAAGTAAGCCCACAACTTATTAGCAGGTGGAAGACGGAGTTTCTGAATAACATGCCTGCTGTCTTTGACAAAAAATCCACGGAATTAGAAAAACTTAAGCAGGAGCACGAGGCGGAAAAGGAGGAGTTAATTAATCAAATTGGACAGTTGACCGTGGACATGAATTGGCTGAAAAAAAAACAACAACAGGTCTCAGATTGGAGGAGAAAAGAGCACTAATAGACTTTGATAGTAAGGAGTTAACAGTTAAGCACCAGTGTAAACTATTAAACTTGTCTAGGGCAAGTGCTTACTATGAAATCAAGGTGCACCAGCCAAGTCAAGAGGAAATCAACATCAAAAATGCCATTGATCGAATACACCTTAATGAACCTGCATATGGCTGCCGAAGAATCCGAAATGAGTTAAGAAAACTAGGCTTTACCAATATAGGAATCAAGCGGACACGTCGTTATATGCGAGAAATGGGTATAACCGCGTTCTATCCCGGACCGAATCTGAGCAAGCGGGATTTGCAGGCACGAACGTACCCTTACCTGCTTCGGGGTACAAGCATTACCCACCGAAATCAGGTTTGGGGTATTGATATTACGTATTGTGGCACTCCAGCAGGCTTTATGTACCTTGTGATTATTATAGACTGGTATTCAAGATTTATCGTGGGGTGGTCTTTAAGCAACACAATGCAGACCGATTTTATTGTTCGTACAGTAGAGAAGGCTATTCAGGCGCATGGAATGCCCGAGATCATCAACAGTGATCAAGGAAGTCAATTCACATCCAAAGATTATATCAATTGCATCAAAAGCTATGAATCCATAAAAATCAGCATGGATGGTAGAGGACGCGCAAAAGACAATGCCAGAACGGAGCGTTTTTTCCGAAGTTACAAATGGGAAAGGCTTTACTTACTATACCCGGAGACGGTGTTGGAATTAAAACAAATGACGAAGCTCTACATGCATCATTACAACTGGAGTAGGCCACATCAAGCTTTAGGAGAAAAAACACCGGCCAATATACATTATGGAAGGAGCGATTAACCACAGCGAAGCTGCTTGCCCTTGACCGCCGTGCCACCCCTTAGTGATCGCTGGAAGGGGTCGGGGCCCCGCCAGCGGAACTTAGGAAGTGATTGGCCATGGTACGCTGGCTGTGCGGGTAGGAGCCGTAAAGGCTGAATTTTTCCCATCCGCCACAAGAGAACTACCATGGCATAAACAAGGTCAAGGGTGGTGGGCTTCAGCAAACCTTAAGACTTGGAAAAAAAGTGGCCGTTAAAGCGTCGGGGAGATTAGACTTTTAGGAAGGAGACTTTATCTTAAAAAATCGATTTTTGTGTCTTGACAAGTGGGCACATTACACTNAGGGTGGTGGGCTTCAGCAAACCTTAAGACTTGGAAAAAAAGTGGCCGTTAAAGCGTCGGGGAGATTAGACTTTTAGGAAGGAGACTTTATCTTAAAAAATCGATTTTTGTGTCTTGACAAGTGGGCACATTACACTTCTCTTACTATACAGTTTGGTTTACACACCCGATTTTTTTAAACTCTATTTAGGAAAGATACTATTATTTAATCATTTATAATTTATGTTTTAAATGATGATAAAGATCATCACCATTTAGTGAAATATTACTATCTTTTTATCCCTTTTACCTTAACGAGTTCTGAATCGTCTTTTTTTCAGTGAAACTTCCCTTCACCATCTCATTTTATACATCATTAAAATTTAAATTATCATAGACCAATTTGATTGGTAAACATACTCACAAATATCTTATTAAATAACTTCACATATTCCATAACTTAAATACTTTCCGATCGAATGTAAATATAATAAAACAAATAGAAGACCTTCGCTCTATCAAGCGAAAGTCTTTACTATCCACAAATCTTTTTATTATCTTAGTCAGTGTTCGTTTGATTTTATAAGTTTTATGCACTTAAAAACATCTTTATGCCAACACCTATAAGTACAATTGAAAGCATCTGAATAAGTAGCTTATTTGATATTTTAGTTGATAAATACACTCCTAATTGAGCACCGGCCAAAACGCCCATCCCGCTCCAAAAAACGATGGTCCAATTTATATTCCCATGAAATAGATGGATTCCAACACCTACTGCGGAGTATATACTAAGGGAAAAAACTGAGGTCGCCGTAGCACTATGAGGCGATTCATGTAAAATATAAATAAGTATTGGAACCATTAACCAGCCCCCACCAATACCGAAGAAACTAGATACCGTTCCTAAAAGAATACCAATCAATAATAGTAGTAACATTTTGCTTTTTCTCGGTAAAAATTGGTTTGACTCTACCTGAAGTAGAGCCCTACTACTATCCGCAGCAATTTCAACCTTAGATGTAGAAACATCCTCCAAATTATTGTACGGATTAGTTTTAGGTTTTCTTTTGACCAGTAAAAAAATCCCCAACGCAACAAGTACAAATCCAAATACCCATTTAAATGATTGAGGGGGGATCACTTGAGTTAGCCACACACCAATAAATGTTCCTGGGATTGCCCCCAATGTTAGGTTAACACCCAGCTGGTAATTGATACGCTGCTGCTTAATATAACCATATGCACCCGACACTGCATTTATTAGCACAACAGCAAGCCCCGTACCTGCTGCAACTTGTGGAGATAGGTTAAACATTAGCAATAAAACTGGTACTAAAATAAAACCACCACCAGCGCCAACCATCATTCCATAGGTTCCCGCCGCCAAACCTATTAAGAGAAGGCATAATCCCGTACTTATCGCCATAAGATTCCTCCAACCAAATGAAGCACGTTAAGATAAAAATAGAAACGAATACCTTGTTGCTTACTGATATTGTCTATAAATATTGCGCATAATAAAGTTATCATTTTCTTCAGCGTATTTTTTAACTGCTTCATTTTTTAATTGTTTCGCTTCTTCTATATCCTTCGATACAATCAGTATATCAAGAAGATGCATAGCCATTTGATATTCTTCTCTTTCAATTAACTCACGACACCTTGTAAGGATAACACTATCGTTTTGTATGAGAGATAGTAATTCAGCAGCAATCTCTTTTGACTTGCTAGGATTTAAATTAGTAGGGTTACCATCAAACCATCCGGTATATCTACGATAAACTCCTTTAATAGAAAAGTTCAGGCATCCGTAAGTTTGTTGTACATAAGGACTATTTCTCAAATGTTCTGGAAGCTGAATGGATTCAACCATGTACTCAAGAGGGGTTCCTTTATTTATGTGTAGAATTACCTCTTCATGAATAAAGTACAGTGTATCAATCACATCTTGGAGAGCGGTTTGAATCGTTTCTTTTTCTTTTAGTGCACTCCCATGTCCTGGTACTAGTATTTCGGGATGCAATTCTTTGATTTTTTCTAATGTTTCATACCATTCTCGTTCATAGCGTATGACCTTTAAAGGATTTCCGATATTAGGAAAAGACCAAATAAAAAAGTCCCCACTGTATACAATGTTATCCCCTTTAACATATATAAAACAGTGATCATCAGTCTCCCCTTTGCCGTGGACAATTTGAATATCCTTTCCTCCGAGTGAAAATTCATAGTTATTGTGAAAAGTAACATCCGGAGGGCAAAATTCAAAGGATTGCAGTCCTAGTTTGTTTTGAAATTGCAATGAATTAATTCTTAAATGATATTCTTCCAATTTCTTGTACTTTAAGAATCTCTCATTTATATTTTCGTGACCAATCACTTTAGTTCCCGGTTCTTTAAAAACATCAGTTGAATGGACATGATCTAAATGTCCGTGTGTATAAATAATATATTTTATAGGAAGATTGGTTTTTTCCCGGATTTTACTGTAAATATCGTTTGCATGACTTTTACTTACAGATGTATCTATGACTACAACTCCTTCTGAAGTAAAAATAACGCCTACATTCGCAAACCCCTTCACAAAATAATGATCCTCTTTTAATTTTATAAGTTTAACCTCTTTTTTAGAGTTTCCTGAGGTTTGATCCATGACTTTATCAATACTTCGAAGTTTATGATTAGAATTCATTATTTTCTTCACTCCCTTTCTAGACGTTTGATACTAATGATTTCCCCACAATTAACGTATCTAGTGCTGATACTCCCTCACCCTCTTTATGAACAACTAAAGGATTAATATCCAATTCTTGCAAAGAATCTCTATGATCCCAGCAAAAAAAAGAGAGATTAATTAATGCAGTTACAAGTGCATCTATATCTGAAGGATCTTCCTTTCTTACTCCTTCTAAAATTTTATATCCTTTAATACTTCTAACCATTTCTTCGGCATCTCTACGAGTTAACGGTGCTTTCTTTACAGCTACGTCTGATAACACCTCTACATAAATCCCTCCTAATCCGAACATCATACAAGGTCCGAACAAAGGGTCTTGAAAACAGCCAATAAAAACTTCCTTTCCTTCATCACACATCTCTTCGACCAATATGCCATCCAGTTTCACTTCGGAAGAACCATTTAAACAATTTGAGACAATTTTATTGTACGAATGAAGTATTTCATCTTGTGAAACAAGACCTGTTATCACTGCTCCCATCTCACTTTTATGCGTAATGTCTTTTGAATTTGCTTTTAAAACAATGGGATAACCGATTTCTTCAGCAATTTGGACTGCCTCATCTGCCGAACTAGCTACCCTCCCCCTAGGAATAGGAATGCCATATTTAGAAATGATTTGTTTTCCAAGATGTTCTGTCAAAATACCTTCAAATGCTGTAGTACTTTCTGGTTCTCGCAAATAATTTGCTTTGTTTCCAACAATCGTTTCCTTATTTTTATAATAATTCATTAGATTGTTAACTGCTGTTACAGCTCGGGTTGGAGTGGGTAGCCAGCAAACATCCCCAGATATTAGTGCTTCCCTAGTCTCTTTCGAAGCACCACTCCAGCACACAATAAACGTCTTGTTTGTTTGTTTAGATACTTCAATTAGTTTCGGAACTAAATATGGGGATAAAGAATGACCGATTTGCATATAAAAAACTACAGCTTCAATATTTTCATCTCCTAATAAAACCTCTAGGGACTCTTGAAGATTATCTAAATACTGAATTGCCTGTGCAGTAACATCAACAGGATTTGTCACTGCTGCAAAAGGTGGTAATAATTCTTTTAATCTAGCAGTAGTTTCAGGCATAAGTTTAGCAATCTCTACACCGTACTCTTCACATTTATCAGCCATTACAATACCCGTTCCTCCAGAAATTGTTACAATCCCAAGTCCTCCTCGTTTTGGAGAGACTTTTACTTTATTAAACACGGTTAACGTATCTATCAATTCTTCTTCATTCGATACCTGAACAACATTATTTTGTTTAAAGAAACTTTTATAAACTGATTGATTTCCAGCCAATGAGGAAGTATGTGAAGTGGCTGCTTCAGCACCCTTTCTTGAATTTCCTACTTTCATCAATACAAGTGGTTTGTTATTTTTATGGGCAGTATTTATTGCTTTCGTCATTTTGGTAACATCCCTGGCTCCTTCAATATAACCACCAATAACTTTAATTGTTTCAACCTTAGCAAAGTATTCAACAAAGTCGAAGAAATCAACGTTTGCTTCATTACCTGTCGATACAGAATAGTCATAGCCCAGACCTAGTTCTTTTGCTAGTTCATAAGTAAAAGACCCAAAAGCCCCACTTTGGGTAACGAATGCAACTGGTTCATGCTGTGTAAATCCATGCGCGGCAAATGTTGCAAGCATACCCTTATTCCTGTTATAAAGCCCTAATGAATTGGGCCCGCATACTGGAATCTTGGACCGTTCACAAAAAGAGGCTAATTTTTCTTGTAGTACCTTCCCTTTGCTGCCCGCTTCAGAAAATCCCGAACTAAACACAACTGCACTTTTAATTTCCCGCTGAGCCAAACGTTCCAAAATAGGTAATACATAATCTGCACCAACTGAAACTATTGCCAAATCAATTTCTTTCGGTAAGCTCTCTATCTCCTTAAAACATTTATAACCAGCTATTTCTTTATACTTTGGATTAACCGGGTAAACCTTTCCTTGATAGCCATTAGCTTTTAAATTGTGCAAAGGGATCGCACTTAGTTTTCCCTCCCCTCCAGATGCTCCAATGATAGTGATAGACTTCGGATCAAACATTGGATTTAAATCTAAATTCAACTTTACACCCCCATTTTTAATTAAAAGAAAAAAGAAATTATATACCTTCTATATTCATCAACTGTTTCCTACCTCTATTTCTTTTTCCGCATTTACCGAGTAAAAATTTCTAAAAAACAGATTATTTGAATTAGAGGACATTTCTTTCAGCACATTAGCTTTTAATAAGTGCATTTCTTTATCTTCGGGGTCCTCTATTAATATCAAATCGATAAGGTGCAATGAAAGCTGATTTTTGCCTTTAGCGTGATAATCTTTTGCTTTTCTTATGATCTTTTCTTTACTGCCAATTAAATCAAAAATAACCCTATTCACTTCTTTTACTGGGGATGAAGATAAACTTGTCGGGTTGCCATCGTACCATCCTGTATACCTTCGATGGATTCCCCTAATAACAAATTCCCTGCAACCATATAGCTCTTTAATATAAGGACTGTTGGCCAGCTTTTCAGGCACTTTAATTTCGCTAAGCATTTTATCTAAAGAAGACATTTTGTTAATATGCTTCACGCATTCTTCATGTAAATACTTCAAAACGTTGGACGTATCACCCAGACAATCTTCTATCTCTTGCCTGCCTATTAAACTTCTTCCGTGTCCTACTCCAATTGCTTTTGGTCTTAAGGAAAGAATTCGATCCAACATTTCATACCATTCTCTTTCATATCTAATTACCTTATTAGGGTTTCCTATATTCGGAAATGCCCAAATAATAAAATCCCCTATAAAACAAATTCGATTTTCCGGAATATAAATTACGGTGGCATCATCAGTCTCGCCTTTTCCATGTATTAATCTAAACGTTTTCCCGCCTAACTCAAATGTATACTCCTGATCGTAAGTAATGTCTGGATAGACATACTTCCTAACTTTTGAAGTTAACTTCTTTTTGAATTGAAGGCTGTTTATAGCTAAGTGATGCTCGTTAAGTTTTGTGTAACGATCAAATCTTTTGTTAACGTTACGATGTCCAATAACCGTAGCCCCTTCCTCCTTGAAAACAGAAGCACCACCGACATGATCCCCATGGCCATGAGTATAAATAAGATACTTAATGGGTTTATTAGTTAATTTTCGAATTTCTTTTATTACGGCCCTGGCTCCTGAACGTGAAATGGTTGAATCTATTACAACAACTCCCTCCTCAGTGATAACGAAACCAACATTGCCAAAACCAAAATTAATACCACTGTAAAACCCTTCGCTGAGTTTTTCTAATCTAGAATCAGAACCATATTCCCAGTTAACGTTTCCTTCAGATACTCTATTTTGAAATTCATCCGTCTTCACATAGTCCATTTTATCTCTCCTCTAATAATTTTAGAATTACATCACGTTTGACGCCTTAATCTTGCAAATTAAAGAGTAGTTATTTCATTTCTGAAGGTATTCTCTCATCAGGAATTTCAATACCTTGTTCCTCGTAATACTTAATCGCACCTGGATGTAACGGTATCGCTATTGGTTGAATTGCATTTTCAAGTGTAATCCCTTCGGCTGAAGGATGATATTTTGTCAGTTCTTGTGCGTTTTCGATGAGGAATTTAGTGAATTCGTAGATAGTCTCATCATCTACATCCTTACTGGTTATATAATATCTGGTTGATTGGGAAGTGAGTGCTTCTTCTTCTTGCCCACTGTAAACACCCTTTGGAATTGTATAGAGTTCAGCACCTGGATCAAATTCCTTTTGAACTTCCTTCAAAATTTCTTCCTCTATCGGTAATATCTTAATGCTTGTTGTCTGATCCAAACTTTCATATCCTGGTGAGGGAACTGTTGACCAAGTAACAAGCGCATCGATCTTTCCATCTTTCAACGCATCGATCTGCTCTGTGCCTGGAAGTGTTTGAAGATCGTAATCAGCACCTATTTTTTTCCAGCATTTTCCATTATAAATTCCACTACCATATGAGCTGTTCCTTGAAAGGTAGCTATCATGTCATTGTCTTTAAAATCAGCTATAGAATCAATTCCTGAATCATCTCTTACAATAAACTGTATAATTGGGGGTGGGACTGCAACAACACCACGGATCCCTTCATATTGCTCCCCTTCAAATGTATGGGTACCATTATAGGCAAACTTCCCATTTGAACCCACAATGTTTGTCAATTCTCCTTTACCTTTCATTACCTTCCGAATAGCACCCATATTGCCTGCTGCATCTGAAATTGTATAGCTTATTTCTTCATCTTGCTCCTTGGCCATTTGCGCCATACCCGAAGCAATTAGATAATCGTTGCCAGATGGGACCATGAAAATCCGTACTTGGTTAGAATCTACTTTTTGCCCTCCAGCCTCACCACTACTGCACCCAGACATAATGACGAGTACTACCAAAATAATGAGAAAAAAAATCTTTTTCATTTTTCCTTTCCCTCCTAAATTTTTATTTTATATAAAGCAAATTCAAATCCCGAACTATGCATTAATCCCACCCTTCTTTCAAAAATAAGTTGACTATTTATCGGTGATTAACCTCACTTCTAACCAGCATTGTGCCCTAATTTATCTTTTACCTCCATTTTTTTTGTTTTGATTTTATACTCATTAAAAGTAATCACTGCGAAAATAAAGTAACTTACTAAGTCTGTATAAATATTGGATTGTACAAGAAATATCCCAGAAATCAGCAACAGCAAACGCTTCCATAATTGAAGTTGTTGAAATATATAACCTTGAGCAGCCATAGAAATAGCTATGACACCAACTACAGCAGATAAAAGAGCCAGGATTAGACTAAGGCCAGCTCCCTGTAAAAGAAGTTCAGGATTATACACAAACATAAATGGCAAAATAAATGAACAAATCGCCAACCTGCTAGATGTTATACCTGTTTTCATCACATTCGATCCCGCAAGCGCAGCCCCTGCATATGCTGCAAAAGCAATCGGCGGCGTAACATAAGAAACTACTCCAAAAAACAACACAAACATGTGAGCAGCTATGGGGAGAACTCCCATCTCAATAAGCGTTGGTGCAACTAAAACTGATAACACCATATAGGAGACAATCGTCGGTAACGCCATCCCCATGATAATAGACGCAATCATGGTGAAAATTAATAATAGAAACATACTTCCTTGGGACAACTCCAATAAGATGGATGATAGTCTTGGGCCTAAGCCTGTTAATGAAAAACTTCCAATAATAATCCCAGCACATGCACAAGCAATTGCTATTTCCATTGTCCCTGTTGCACCTTGTTCCAGTACCTTAAAAAACTGCTTCAAAGTTAACCGATTTTTTTTATTAAATAGATTTATAATGACTAGTAGAGCTATTGAATAAAAGGCAGATAATGCAGGCGAATAGTCCAATATGAGCAAAAGATATAATAGAAGGAGCAAAGGAAGACCTTGAAACCAACCTTTTTTCACAACCTTCTTTAATGAAGGCAGTTCTTTTTTAGGAATGCCTTTCAAATTATTCTTAGATGCCTCAAGATCTACCATAATGAGCAATGCAAGATAATATAGAATAGCTGGTACAATTGCAGCAATAACTACATCACTATACGGAATCCCTAATGTATCAGCCATAATAAAAGCTGTGGCCCCCATAATCGGAGGCATAAATTGCCCACCAGTTGAAGCTGCGGCCTCAACTGCTCCCGAAAAATGCGGTTTATAACCTAAGCGCTTCATAAGTGGGATAGTAATTGTTCCTGTACTCACTACATTAGCGGTAGGACTCCCTGTAATGCTTCCAAAAAAGCCACTACTAATAACAGACATTTTTGCGGGGCCTCCTCGAACCCAACCGATAAGAGAATTTGAAATATCCATGAAAAATTCTCCTGCTCCCGTGGCCATCAAGAAATAGGCTAATAAAATAAAAACGACTAATAATGTTGCTGAGACTCCAAGAGCTACACCATAAATACCATCTAGTGATAAAAATAGATAACTAGTTATATCAGCAAGATCATTACCCGGGTGGGCAAAGGCCTGAGGCCAGTGATCACCCGTTAAAGCATAAATAAGTAAACATATTGCTACTATCGGAAGGGCTACTCCCAATACCCGTCTTGTTGCTTCAAGGACTAATAATAAAGCAATAAATCCAAAAATATAGTCTGAAACTATTGGTAAACCAACCCTTGTGTATAGAACATCAGCATTACTATATATATAAACACCGACTGCCAGACTTGCTAAAGCCATCATAACGTCGATAACTAAAAATAATTTACTGCTTTTTACCTTTACTGATGGTGGTACCAATATAAAAATTAAGGTAAGTGCAAAAGTTAAATGAATAGAACGGTGAATGATTGCGTCAGGTGGGCCAAAATAAACTGTATACAGTTGATAGGCAGACCATATAATTGCTATAAATGAAACGATAACTGCTATTGGTTTATCAAATTGTCGCCGTTTCCCTTGAGTAAATGATAATTGTTGATCCTTGTTCTCATTACTTGGTAGCTTTTCTGAACTCATTTTATCTCCTCCCAATTATTAATGAATTTAAAATACTTATCATAATAAGGTCTTATTTTTACAAAAAAGAAGTAATCAAATTTTTGAAAGCGCTATCTTTTAAAACGTCAATGTATTTGACAGAACATTTTAAACTATTTAAAATTTATTATATATATAACCTCTTTTCAAGTAAAGCAACGATTTGTTATATAATCTTAACCAATAGTTATATTGATGAATATAAACAGGAGGTGGAGCAATGAATTTTGAACAGTTGGTCTATATAGTTGAAATCGCAAAAACTGGATCAATCGTTTCCGCTGCAAATAAATTGCATGTTTCTCAAGCTGGAATTAGTAAAGCACTTAGCAATCTGGAGGCGGAACTGAAAATAAAACTATTTAAACGGTCTAGGAACGGTACCTTTCCAACCGAAGAAGGAAAAGATCTTATTAAAAAGGCTCACGAAATAGTAATCAAATTGGAAGCATTTAAGGAGGAAGCAAAGATACAAACCTCCCTAATTAACGATGAGTTAAAAGTATCAACGACCCCTGGACTTTTTGTGCCAATTATAAAAACCCTACCATTGTTCAAGAAGGCCTTTCCAAATGTTAATATCGAAATTATAGAAGGAACCGCAGGAAATGTTGTACAAAATGTTAAAAAAAATAATATTAATCTTGGATTGGTTTTTCTTAATGATCACATCTATCAGGACGAAAATTTGGAGTATGAAAAAATGTTTGATGCACAGTTGGTAGTATCGGTCAACAAAAATTCACCCTTAGCTCACAGAAAAACCTTAACCCCCCACGATTTAGGGGAACAATCTCTTGTGATATACAATGGTGAAAACATGATTATATTTGTCCAGGAACTTTTTAAAAAATATAATACTCCAATGCACATTTTATTCAAATCAAATGATGTTGAAGGGATAATTAGAACAGTTGTAGAAGATTTGGCAATTGGCTTTAAACTAGATTATGGGCTTAGAAATGAGCCCTACTTCCAAAGCGACAATATTGTTCATATTCCGTTATACGATGATGGTCCTATCATTGCATCCTTTGGTTGGATACGATCTAAAAACCAGCTTTTTTCAATTTCAGCAAAAGAATTTCTTAAATATTTTAAATATAACGTTTCGAATATAAATTGGTGAGTAGACCATTTAGAGAACAGCAATATTTTAATGAAGCATTTTAGATAACATTGTTCTAGGTAAATACGCACCAATATACTTAATTACTCCAAAATTCAATATGTCCTGCAAATAGTCTTTTATTTTGTTCTGGTGAGTGCCTTTCAATTTTCAAATATCAAACCAACCCTTTGTATCCCCAAAAACCAAAAGTGGTACAATAAGAAAGAACCATAAATAACAACTCACATGGAGGTAACATGCTTACATTTGAAGAAAAGCTAGCAATTATTGAATCATTTCCTGAATTAGAGCGTCATGACGTATCCCTTGGTCGTGTTAATTTTCACTTTGAAGAAAGTGTCATGGATAAAAAAATCGTGGTGTATCGTCTGCATCCAAATGGAAATGGATTTGTGTATGCTGAACTAATCGATGCTGACTATCCTACCGATTCTAAAGGGATGGTAAACATACGTGATTTTACGGAGCAAGAACTTCGTGAAATCATAACACAATCTATGGCATCGCTATCTGAACAGGAACCTTTTGAAGAAACATGGATAAATGTAGAGAATCAAACACTGAAATTAATTAACGAATATGACACATGGAATATTTATGCGGGAGACATGTTGGACGGATCCTACGCAACACTAAATGGCGCGATTGACTATCTTCAACAGGAAGGTTTTAGACGCATGCAGGAAGAAGATCATGAATAGAATATTAAAAGAACCTTTCCTTTGTTGGAGGTTCTTTTTTTGTATACTGAATAGTTAAGCTCACGCATCCTCGGCCAAATTCCAATTCACCATAATCATAATCAGCAGATATATGGAAAAGTTTATTTTTTAATAGACAGAATATTATTGACGTATTTTCAAATAAATCCTAAGATAACTAATAGGACTAATATTCTATAAGTTATATTGAAAGCGAATTCACTCTAGGAAATTTTTCTCAACAAGAATCAATTTTTTAAAGCCTCACTTATCTATGTTTCAAATACAAGGGGGAACTAGGATGGTAGTAGAAGGAGAAGTGTTATGGAAACCAAGTGCGTCCTATAAGAAAAAGGCGAATATTACGAAATACATGAAATGGCTTAAGGACACGAAGGAATTGGAATTCAATGATTATAATGCACTCTGGCACTGGTCTGTAAACGAACTAGAGGCGTTTTGGGAATCTATTTGGGAATATTTCCAGGTGGAGTCTGCCACACCTTACCAATGTGTGTTGGAAAACAAAGAAATGCCTGGTGCAAAGTGGTTTCCTGGTTCGACATTGAACTATGTAGAACACATTATGCGACAAGGTGAGCCGGATAAGGTTGCAATTTTCCATGAATCAGAAATTCGTCCACTTGATGAAATGACGTGGGGTACATTCAAGAAACAAGTATTGATCCTTGCAAATGAATTAAGGAAAATGGGTGTGAAACGAGGAGATCGTGTTGCGGCATATCTTCCAAATATACCGGAAACCGTTGTTGCGATGATGGCCTCAATGAGTATTGGTGCTGTATGGTCTAGTTGTTCGCCAGACTTTGGAAGCAAAAGTGTGCTAGATCGTTTGCAACAAATTGAACCCAAAGTATTATTCACCATCGACGGCTACAAATATGCTGGTAAAACCTTTGACCGTAGAGAAGAAGTTCGTAACATTGTGTGTGACTTGCCAAGTGTGGAGCATATTGTGCATGTTCCATATCTATTTGAAAATGATCGAAAGGCTCCTAGTGAAAATGCTGTTGTCTGGAGTGATTTACTGAATCAACCAGAAATCCCCTTTTCGCAGTTTGAATTTGAAAAGGTTCCATTTGATCATCCACTACAAATCATGTATTCATCTGGAACAACAGGTGTACCAAAGGCCATCGTACATAGCCACGGCGGAATTTTACTAGAATCTTATAAAATCTTAACATTACACGCCAACCTTGGCCCGGAAAGTCGTTTACTCTTTTACACCACAACCGGATGGATGATGTTTAATATTTTGACGAGTGGATTACTAACAGGATCTGCGCTAGTTTTATACGACGGGAATCCTGGATATCCGCATATAGGCAGGCTTTGGGAAATCGCAGAAAAAACGAAGACAACTTCATTTGGGGCAAGTCCAATGTATGTGAACTTAATGAAAAAGGCTGGCCTATCTCCAATGGAAACATACGATTTATCGAATTTGGAGTCGATCGTGTTAAGTGGTGCACCAGCAAGTCCCGAAGTGTTTGAGTGGATCTATGAGAATGTGAAGAAAGATCTGTGGCTTTCCTCGCAAAGTGGTGGTACAGACATTTGCTCAGGATTTGTTACCGGTGTCCCGACTGAACCTGTCTATGCCGGTGAAATGCAGGTTCGTGGCCTTGGTGTAGATGTGCATTCCTATACAGATGATGGCAAATCGATTAAAGACGATGTTGGTGAGTTAGTCGTCCTGCAACCAATGCCATCCATGCCGATTTACTTCTGGAATGATGAGAGTAACAAACGACTAATTGACAGCTATTATGACATGTATCCAGGAATTTGGCGGCAAGGGGATAATTTAAAAATAACTTCACGAGGAACCTGTATCATTTACGGACGTTCAGATTCTACACTGAATCGAAATGGCGTACGAATGGGAACGAGCGAGATCTATGCTGCAGTTGAATCACTAGATGAAATTCAGGATAGCATTATCATAAACTTAGACCTGCCAAACAGCCGCTCATTTATGCCATTATTTGTTGTCGTGAAACAGGGAATTGCATTTGATGAAGCATTAAAGAACAAGATTAATACGAAGATCCGTACCTTATTTTCACCTAAACATGTACCAGACGAAATCTACCAAATCCAGCAAGTGCCATATACACTTACTGGCAAGAAAATGGAAGTTCCAATCCGGAAAATCATCACGGGAGTACCAGAGACGCAAGCTGCGAAACGAGATGCAATGGCTAACCCTACTTCCCTCGATTATTTTGCCAGCTTTGCAAAGAATGAATTTCCTAGTATTCAAGGGCAGAAACAAACGAATGGATAAATGAATGAAATGAGTCATCTTCCATTAGAAAGATGACTCTTTTGAATATCCGTTATGTGATTGCTAACCGTTATTTCTCTTTCAACTGCTCGAATAAATTTTCCACAGTCCCAATCCCAACATTCTTATACTTCGCCAATATTACAAGCTCTTGTGGTAGCTGGCCGACCTGATGAATACCATCTTCATTTAACTGGCGTAAAAGACTTGGGATGCCTGTAAATTTTTCTTTCGTAAGCCAAATTTGCGACAACTCTTCTGTAACGACAATGTAATCCTTTTTATAAAAGAAAAACAGCTCCCCAGGCCTTTCTAGTATTAATTTTCGACGACTTTTTTCCTCTTCTATATACACTTGCAATTCCTCAAACAATGCTTTGTCATTCGACTCATTGTAACGCTTCACGTGTTTATGGATCCCTTCTAAATCTGCAGGAAGTTCACTCATGATCCGTGCCTGTTCCTCAGCCCCAAGCCGGACAAGAAACCGCTCCGATTTGGCAAACCGTTGTGGCAGCAAAAAAGCATCTCTTAAAAAATATGGTATCTCAACTGCATCGCCTTGGTAGGTAATTTCCCTGATCGTCGTTAAACCTGGTGCTCGTTTTCCCGTCTCATTTTGGGTCGTGTCTAATTGATCAGCCTCCAAGCTAGTAGCTGCAATCTCAGCCTCATCATCTGTTTGCTCATTGGAATGTAAATTTTGAATGGACGTTGTAAGCAGCCGCTCCAAGTTGCCAAGCCGCACTTGCAATTCGGCCATATCATATGCTTCCTCTTGTTTTGGTTGCGGATCCCTGTAAGCAGGTACTTTCATCTCAATTGGGCCATACACTTCAATATACCATTTCACGATCGTGTATATTGCCTCCCAAGAAAGCAACGCCTCCGAATAGCGAAATTGCCGGACGTCGTGTGCTGCCTTATTGCCATTCATCCTTACTACATGCAAAGCATCTCGGACTTCGGGTTTGATAATACCGTGATCATCCAATAACTCAAGCTGATCGACTAGTGCTGTTTGTATTTCTTTATTTAGCTTTTCTGTGATTAATACCTTTTTTATGATTGCTTCTGTAAAAGTCCGGGCATGTGTCAACATTGTACGTGGACTGGTAAATATACTATTCTCTAATTCACGTGCCACATAGGCTAGCTCCTTTGAATAGTGTTCAAGAAAACTATAATAGTAGGTTTGTTCTGTCATCGTTGTATCCTCTTGTTTCTCTTTTTTTAAAAGTGCTTATTCATAAGACTAAGTTTCTATTATAACAAATTTTTTTCGGGTACCATATGGGGATTGAAAGGAATCTCCTTAAATATACACTCTTAAAGCACGAAAACTTTCAAGCTGGAATGGTCTTTACCAGCTTGATCCCAATTCGGACCATGTTCCTTCTGTCTCCATAACAAAAGCTCACGCAGTTGCGTGAGCTTTCATTTTATTAAAACTTATCCTTTTAACGCCTTAATTTCCTCCAGTTGCTTCAAAACAACTGAAGTTAATGGATGATTCGAATCCAGCCCGGAAACGGATTGCAACGTTTGTTGATAGCCATTTTCCGCAATCATTTGCTGCAATTTAACTGCTTCTTCATCATTTTCATTTTTATATTCCAAGGCAGCTGCTATTGTTTTGGCAAGATAGAACGGCGGGTTTTCTGTTGCGTCCATATACATGCTTGCCGGACGAATTAAGCGATCTTGTGGTCCTAATTTACGGATTGGACCTCTTCCTACTCTCGTAACTTCATCGGAAATATACGTGTTCATAAAACGCTCAATAATCCGGTTAATATACGCTTGGTGTTGTTCCCTGTCAAATTGATACGTTTGGACAAGCGCTTCCCCTGATTCTGTTAAAGCACCCTTGATGATTTCCTGAACGATTTGATCATTCATCGCTTCATTAATTGTTGTATAACCCATGTAGTGACCTATATATGCAGGCACCGCATGACCGGTATTGACGGTAAATAACTTGCGTTCAATATATGGTGTTAAATCGTGTACATACGTAATCCCATCAATCGCTGGTTTTTCCCCTTTGACAGCCGTTTCATCCACAACCCACTCATAATAAGGTTCAACAGAAACTTCCAAGCGATCGTGATTACTCTGATTGGGGACGATTCTGTCAACAGCCGCATTTGGGAATCCGTACATTGCATCAAAAGATGTGCGTTCTTCTTCCGTGATATGCTCCATGACTTTTTCTCTTAACAGCGAGCTCCCGCCAATCATGTTTTCACAAGCAATAATGTTTAATTCTTTGTTGCTGGATTTCAACCGCTTACGTAAACCTTTCGCAATAAGTTCTGAAATTATTGCTAAAATATTAGGTCCGACAGCCGTTGTGACAATGTCTGCTTTGGTAATAGCCTCGATAACTTTATCAGGATCATTGATACTATTAATCCCTGATACATTTTTTACCGTTAATGTTTCACTATTTTCGGCAGCTAATCGGACATTGTATTGTTGCTTTTCGTTTAATTCCTGAATAACCTCGTCATTTACATCGACAAAAGTTGTATGATAATTTGCTTGATAAAGGAGGGAACCAATAAAACCCCGACCAATATTTCCTGCGCCAAAATGTACTGCTTCCATTTTAGTTCACCTCATCAAAAAGGCTTATGATTTCTTCTTTTGATTTTGCTTCCACTATTTTTTGGATATTCTCTTCCTCTGAACATACGATCGCAATTTTGGAAAGAACGTCTAAATGTTCATCCCCTTTTCCTGCGATACCAATCAGTACTTTGACAATATTTCCTCCACCAAAATCAACACCATCAGGTACAGTTACCACACTAAGGCCTGTTTCCTTAACAGCATCCTTCGCATCTTCTGTACCATGTGGTATCGCAACATTGTTCCCCATAAAAGTTGAAGTCAATTCTTCTCTTTCTAACATTTTTTCCACATAGGCTGCTTCTGTATATCCATTATTCACCAGTATCTCTCCGGTATAACGAATTGCCTCTTCCTTATTACGAAACGCTACATTTAAATGAATATTATCTGTTGATAGAATTTCTTTTGTCATGTCATGTTGCACTCCTTACCATAAATTTTTTTCCTGTAAAAAAGTCTGAAATTGCTTCGACAGAAATTGTTTGATTTGTGTTTCATCGCCCGTTTCGAACAATTTCACACTTTCTTGATCTTGAATTAGTATGCCACTTAGAAAACTAAGGACTTCTAATACTTCCTGTTGTGTAGTTTCTGGCGCAAGCATCAATAATAGTCTATCCATCTCCATTCTTTTTCCGTCCATGCCCTGAACGGATAATGGATGCTGTAGTGGATAGATTGTGAAGCTTGGATACGTTACATTGTTTGAACGAGTATGAAAAAGCGCAAGCGAACTATCTGGAATTCCTAGTCCGCTTAGCTGTTCTCGCTGCAATAACTTCCTTACAATCTCCTCTTCATTTTCTACCCACTGCTTTTCAGCCAAATCCTTGCAAATCAAACGTAAAATACTGGGCAATGATCTTTTTTCCATAATTTGCTTTACATAAAATGAAGTAAGTAAATATAAAATGATTTTCGAATAACTTTGGATAGCTTCCAGTTTTAAAATAAAATCAGAAGCCTGCTTATCCTCCGGTCCCGTTTCTGCTTGTAACCTGCTGCCTTTCGCTTTAAGAACAAGCTTTTTCTGTTGAATTACCTTTTTTATGCGATGAAGCTCTGCTTGTGACAAAATTGGTGATGTTAAAATATAGTCACCTGCGAAATCCTTTAAAGGGATCGTTGACACCACGATATCATAAATTTCAGGATTAAGATGATTCAAATCGAAAAGGGATTTATTTTCCACATGTTTAATTTCCGGAAATTGCTGGGTTAATTTTGTGGCAAGTATTTTTGCTGTTCCAATCCCACTCGAACAAATAATTAATGCCCGTAAGTCCACTTCCTCTTCCTTATCCAATAATGCAGCAGCAAAGTGCAGAACGAGATAGCCAATTTCGTCATCTTGGAATGTCACGTCTGCAAATGCCTTATTAACTCCCTCCTGTATGTCACGGAAAAGCTCAGGGTAGTTTTTTCTAATTTCGTTAATTAGCGGATTCGTTATATTCATTCCTTGTTTAAGTCGATAAATCGCTGGTTTCAAATGTGCGACTAATCCATTCAACAACGAATCATTTTCTACTAAATCGACTTTTAGAAGTGAACTGACATACTGGATCAATTCTTTTGCTTTAAAGGCAATTTTCAAACTGGAGTCTTCAATTTCATAGTTGTTGTCAACCCGCAATTTAGCTCCCATTAAATGCATTGTAATATAGCCAATTTCATCATCCGGAATGTCCATGGAAAGGGATACTTCTAGATCTTGAATTATCTTTTTGGCGATCTCATATTCCTTTGTTCCTTCGATTTGCCTCATAAATACCTGATCAAACGCAATCTTATCTCCCTTGTTCAGGCGTTCAATTGCTAGTGCAAGATGAACAACTAAACCAATATAAGCATTATCAGCTAGTTCATGCGGCAATTCATCCCTTACTTGTTCTACTTTTTCTTCAATTTTATTTAATGTTTCCAAATTAACTAAACCTAACAACCGATTGGAAATCGAATTTAATTGGTGTATCGATTTCTTTTGGATGTTTTCTTTTAAAAGCGAAATATATTCAAAGGGATCCACATACTTGGTAATTAACTTACTAATGGCAGCACGTTTATCCGCTTCATTTCCCTCGACTTTTACCCCATATCCTCTTTTTCTTACGATGTCGAGGTGAAAGTTGGCTAACTCATCCGCTATTTGATCCAAATCATTGCTTATCGTAGCATTAGTCACTTTCAATTCATTTGCAAGAGTGAACAGTTTTATTGGTTCCTTTGTTCCAAGAAGTGTTGATAAAATAATTGCCTGCCGTTCTTCAGAAGTAAAGTCAGATGGCGCAGCACTGGAAAGCCTTCGTTCCAATTGCTGCTTGTTATTTTCATCGCCAATTATACGTAGACCAATACCTGATTTCTTTCTTAGCTCCAGGTTGTGATCAAAAGCTATTTTTTCAATATTTTTCAAGTCCCGGTGAATCGTTCGTTCACTGACTTCAAGATTGCTGGCAATTTCTTTAACGGTAACTTCTTCTTCTGCATGTAACAAAAGCTCGATAATCTTTCGTTCACGTCCGGAAATATACAAGCTGTTCACCACCTTGCCATATGGACTTTTTATTTCAAACGATCTACTAACTCATCGTATTTAGGACTGTTCAAGAAATTTTCCACTGAAATATGTTCAGCTTGTGGAAGTTTAACTTTAGCACGATCAGTCAAGTCTTTATGGGTGATAACAATATCTGCATCATCAGGCAAATTATTTATTGCTGTATTTGTCACAAACACATCAATATCAGCTTTTTTAAACTTGTTCTTTAATAACGATGCGCCCATTGCACTTGAACCCATACCTGCATCACAGGCAAAAATCACTTTATTAATTTCATCTTGACTTTTACTTTCAACTTCTTGTTCGTTGTCTACTTCCTCATTCTGGTTTAGTGTTCCTGCTACAGAACTTTTCTTTCCTTTCATTTCTTCCATTTTATCAGTAGCAGTTGATAAATCCTCATCTTCCGCCTTACTTGTTTTCAAAATGAATGATGCAATAAGGAATGTAACAACAGTAGCAACAAGTACACCTAAAATCACACCAATATAATTTCCCTGCGGTGTCATAGCCAGCACAGCAAAAATACTACCCGGTGATGCCGGTGCTACCAATCCTGCGTCAAATAATGTCAGCGTAAATACCCCACTTACACCACCGGCAATAACGGCCAAAAGTAAGGCAGGTTTCATTAGCACATACGGGAAGTAAATCTCATGAATACCGCCAAGAAAATGAATAATCGCCGCACCAGGTGCAGAGCTTTTCGATACTCCTTTTCCAAAAATAGAAAATGCAAGCAAGATACCCAATCCAGGACCAGGGTTTGCTTCCAACAAGAATAGAATAGATTTGCCTGCTTCCGCTACTTGCTCCACACCAATTGGACTTAGTATTCCATGGTTAATTGCGTTATTTAAAAATAAAATCTTCGCTGGTTCTATAATAATATTTGCCAACGGTAGTAATCCTGCGTTAATGATTACCTCTACCCCTGAAGCCAATATATTATTCAGAGCTTCAACAACAGGACCTATCAGACTTACAGCAATACCTGCCAAAATTGCACCTAAAATACCAGCTGAGAAATTGTTGTAAAGCATTTCAAATCCGGATTTAACTTTATCCTGAAATACGTCATCGATCTTTTTCATACAATACCCAGCTAGTGGACCCATTATCATGGCCCCTAGGAACATAGGGATGTCTGCACCAACGATAACCCCCATCGTTGCAATCGCACCAACTACTCCGCCTCGTGATTCATGAACCATTCGTCCACCCGTAAACCCGATTAAAAGTGGCAACAAGTAATTAATCATAGGGTCTACTAATGTTGCCAAATTCTCATTTGGGATCCACCCATCTGGGATAAACAAAGCCGTGATAATACCCCAGGCGATAAATGCCCCTATATTCGGCATAATCATACCGCTTAAATAGCTACCAAAGCGCTGAACCTTAGCACGAAAGCCCTTATTAGCCATATAAATTCCTCTTTTCCTTTATGATTTTCAAAATAAAAATTCCGATTCCGTAATTTAATTTTACAGCGCTTACACAATCACGATCAATCTAATCTTAAGACTAATTTGTCAAAGACATTGTTGACATTATTTAAGTGGGACCTGGGGGGCAGGTTCATGTCAAGAAAAGCGCAAACAATCACACTTATTTTGTGTTTTTTCGTGTTACAATAAACGTAGAAATAAGAAAAAGGCATAACTAATAAAGACCGAAGAATACGCCAATATCTTCGGTCAGCAATGGGTCACTCCCTAAATTGAAGGGTGATCTATTTTTATGGTCAAATCTTCACAACAAGTGTGCAAATGCATTTTTTGAACCAGTGCTTATTCTAAGGTTATTCATAATAGTCAACAAAGGTTGCATTTTCCTATATAAGGGTCAAAAACCTTAGAAGAAAGAGTTTAAGAAAATAGCATGAATAGTAGTCAAACCATATTTTCTTTATTTAAAAGATGAATAATGGGTGTAGAGATGATTGCACCTAAATCAAAATAAGTCGAAACTTTACCCAACGTTTTTATACAATTTCCGGCAATCAAGTAAATCCTCACAATAGTTGATTAAATAGGTCATTATTTGCTAGCAAAATAGGAGAAACTTATCTGTTTGGTAGTGTTTTCTTGTCAAATTTACTATATCAAAATAGTCAGTGTCCTCTCATTTATATTTATGAATGACTTTGCATAGAGGGCTATTTAAACAGCCTTAATATCAATACCATCCATAGATAAGTATCTATTTTCACTCTGCGAAAACTACTTTTATTATAATTATTGTACCTTCCTATCCGCATCTATTTTCAAATTATTTGTCGGTGTTCCACTAACATTGTGAATTCCTTCTATTTTATTAGGGATTAATCCTAATAAAAAGAAAGCTATCAATGCAAATCCCGCATAGATCAATGTTGTATTGGATAAAGCACTTGCTTTATCGCCAATAGAAGCAAACAGAGCTACTGCCACTAAAGAAAATGAAGCGCCTATACGTTGTGCAGTATTTTCGATTACAGTATTCGTGAAAGTAATAACATTGATACGATCAGATTTTGCCGTTGAAACTATAACAGCCTTCATTATAGGCTGTGTAAAACTCATTCCAAAACCTACTAGAAGCAGAGAAAAACCAATGTAAACTGAAGAGGTATCTATGTTAGTCATCGCTAGCAATACTAGACCTATAAGGAAAAGGCCAAGTCCTACACCAGTCATTACCCGAGCCGTAAATCTCTTTATAATTTTCCCACTTAATAGAGCCCCACCTGCTGATCCAAGAAAGATCAACATTTGCAATATCCCCACAACTGTAGCAGATTTACCTTGTGCACCTTGCACAAAGAACGTTAATAAATACATGACACCAGAATATCCAATACCCACCAAAACTATTGTTAGAGTAGGTACCCAAAAATTCCTATGTTTTGTATAATTAATATCTAGTAATGGATCCTTTTTCTTTTTTTCAACCACGATTAATACCAGTAGTGCGATAGCGAAAACAGCAAGGGATGGTAGCCATGCACCAGACGAAAATCCATAATTGTTAATAAAAGTTGGTATGGTTAAAAGACCTCCCAATACGATTAATGTTAAGATGATACCTGAAAGATCCAAGGAACCTCGTTTTTTACTTTTAACTGCAGGTACACCAAAAAGAAACAACAAAAATGCCACAACCCCAAAAATCCCTGTAAGTACAAAGGTAAAAGCCCACCCCATAGAATCAACAACGATACCACTTACAAATGGTCCAAATAAAGCTCCCAAAACAGAAAAGGCATAAAAAGCACCCAATGCTTTACCACGTAATTCGCCAACGTAAAATTTGCCGGCATAAGAGACACCTGCAGGAGCCGTAGCAGCACCTGCCATTCCTTGTAAAAAGAGTCCTACAATTAATAGCCAATAGGATATTTGGATTGCTGCTAAAAGTGACCCTAGTATCATACACGTTGCTCCAATAAGAAGAGTAACCTTTAATCCGCGCTCATCCCCCAACCAACCTAATAAAGGTTGAAAACCAGTTAGCCCCAGGGCAAGCCCTAATTGCATCCACACTGCATATCCCGCATTCAACCCAAACTCTTCCAATATATGGGGATAAGCTGGTAAATGTGTAGCTAAACTAAACATGACAAAAAAAGTACCAATACATAGAAAGTAAAATTCTTTAGAAAGTGACTTTCTCTCTCCTGGCAATTTCTCTTCCATTTTCTGTTCCTCCTTTAGTCTAATAGAAAAACCGTAATATATAATTTTTTCACAAAAATGAGGCTAAAATGAAAGTATCATGATTAATCATTTAAAAATAACCGTAAATTATATTTTAAAAAAGATTCTTGAGTATAAATGGGCAGCCTCATAACTGCCCACTTGTATTTAGCCTAAGCCAATAACACATGTTTTTTCATACGTATATTCTAGAACCGTATCCGTACCATACCCGCTACCTTTCGTACCACCAAATGGCAAATCAGCACCTACTATACCATACGTATTAACCCATACATTACCTGCATCTATCTTTTCTACCATACGGTGAGCTTTGCGTAAATCACTCGTCCATACTCCTGCTGCAAGCCCATATTCAGTGTCGTTCGCAATCTGTATCGCTTCTTCCTCGGTATCAAACGGTATAGCTACTGCGACTGGACCAAATATCTCCTCTTGGCAAATAGTCAATTCGTTGCTTTCGGCTTTAAACAAGGTTGGTTCTATCCAATACCCGCCAGAAAATTCAGGTTTATCTGCTAAAAGAACGTCTCCACCGAATCTTCCTCCAAAAACAATTTCTCCTCCTTCATCAAGACCTTTATCAATATAAGAGCGAACTTTATGATACTGTGGTAAGTTAGCAATTGGCCCCATTGAATTTTCCGGGTCTAAGGTGTCACCGTATTTCACTGTTTGTGGATCCGCCATTTTTTCTTTTATCTTGGAGATTGTTTCATCAAATATTGATCGCTGAATAAGAATCCTCGATCCCGCAGCACATATTTGACCTGCATTACGAGTGTATATACCGTTTATTACTCCATTAGATGCATTATCCAGATTTGCATCTTCAAAGACAATATTTGGTGATTTCCCACCCAATTCAAAAATTAAAGATTTAGGAATTTTAGCAGAAGCTCGAGTAATCGCTTCAGCCGTTTTTATTGATCCTGTCAAACTAACCTTATTAACTTGCTTATGGCCTACTAATGGGTCCCCAATTTCACTTCCTAGTCCCGAAATCACATTGATTACTCCAGGTGGGAGAATTTCAGAGAGTATTTCTCCATAACGTAAAGATGCAGCTGTTGCTAGTTCCGATGGTTTAATGATTACTGTGTTTCCAGCAGCAAGTGCATATGCTGCTTTAATTGTGAACGTAAATAATGGTGCATTCCACGGTAGAATCCCCAATACGACGCCATATGGTTTTCTTAACGTATAACCAAAGTTTCCTTCTCCCATTTGCACTGTTTTGCCTTGCCCACCTACGAGAGGAGCGGCACCCGCGGCATCATACCAAAGCTGTTTTAGCACAATGGTGAGATACTGATACTGATCAAGGACCCACCCATTATTTTTTGTCTCAAGTTTTAATAACTCTTCTCCATGTTCGGAAAGCGCATCACCAACACGTCGCAAATAGTCGCTTCGTTCTCGAGCTGAAATGGCTGACCAACTTGGAAATGCATTACTGGCTGCAGTCACAACATCCTCAACATCCTCTTTTGTACTTAGGGGAATTTGTGCCCAAGCCTTACCTGTTGAAGGATCAATACTATCCATTGTTTCCCCATTGGAAGAAGGAATTTGCTTTCCACCTATAATATTATGAAACTGTTTCATACTTTTAATAGTTTCCAAAGTAAGTCCACCCTTCATTCTTTTTATTTAACAAAAGCATATTTTTCACCAATCCAGTGGAGTGCTTTAGCAATTTCTTCATTATAATGTGTAATGGAACCAAGGTAATTTTCAAAATAGCGTGCTCGCTTGAGGTATAAATGGCAATCCATTTCCTCTGTAAAACCGACACCACCGTGGATTTGAATATTATCTGATGCAGCACGAATATAAGCCTCCGTTGCAAAAGTACGCGCGCTATATATGGATGCTTCCCGGTCTTCTTCCTCATTTTCAAGTGACCAACTTGCATAGTAGCTTAAAGATCGAGCCGTTTCTAGTTCAAGTTTCATATCGACAATTGTATGTTTTACAGCCTGAAAACGCCCGATAGGCTGACCAAATTGCTCACGAATTTTTGCATATTCAGTCGACATTTCAACCACTTTTTCCATTCCGCCAACAATCATGGAACTGAGCGCAGCATTGAGGTACAACAACCCTTCCTGTAAAATAGGCCAGCCTTGATGAATTGGGCCAAGGAGCTGCTGTTTTGAAACATTCACATCATCAAATGTTATTTCAGACAGGTGTTGGGTTTCATCCACACATTTTTGCATACGAATTTCCATCTCTTTCGTTTGATCGACAAGTACTAATGAAATTCCTTCCCCTTCAATAGAATCAGAAGTTCGTACAACCAATAAATATGTGTCAGCCGAACCTCCATGCGGTACAAGCTCCTTCACTCCATTTATAACAAATGAATCTCCTTCTTGATTTGTTGAACATGAAATTTCATCAGGTTTGTAACCCTTTTGTGGCTCTAACCAAGCAAGTGTAAAACTTCTTTCACCTGATGCTATTTCCGGTAAATATTTTTCTTTTTGTTCCTTTGTGCCATACTTCTCAAGTAATGGCACAACTAAAGCCATAGTCTCCAAATGAATACCAGGCAATAGTGACCGCCCGATTTCTTCAAAAACAGGTACTAAGTCTACTGATCCGAGCCCCAGACCTCCATATTCTTCAGAAATATTAATAGCAGTTGCACCAAGCTCTGCTAGGCCTGTTCTTGTTTTGTCTAATTTCTTTGTATTGCCTTGAATAAATTCACGTGCAATATCGGTTTGTCCAGCATCATCTAAATACTTGCGCAAATATCCACGAAACATTTCCTGTTCCTCATTTAAAGCAAAATCCATTTATCTTACACCTCCATTTCAGTTAACGTCCCATATCTTTTGGTAAACCTAATACACGTTCGCCTATTGTATTTCGCTGTACTTCACTTGTACCGCCGCCAATTGTCTGGCCAAATGATGCTAGAAAATGATCTTGCCAAACCGTATCAACAGGTGCATCTTCTTTCCATAAAACTCCTCTGTGACCTTGTATTGACACCATAAAGCCGGCCATTTCTTTCGTGAGTTCACTAACCATTAATTTGTCAATAGAGCTTTCTGGACCTGGTTGCCCCTTTTTCAGTGTTGTCGTTAAATTTCGGTAGTAATTTAACAGTGATCCTCGAAACCGGGCGTAAAAACTAGCCATCTTTTGCCTCACAAATGGATCCTCAATTAACGGTTTACCATTTGCCTTGTATTCTTTTGTAAGCGCAACCATATCATTGAAACGTTTTTCAAGTGTAAACAATTCAGCGCCAATACCTGTTCGTTCATGCAGCATTAATGCAATCATGACTCTCCAACCTTTATCAACCTCACCTACGATATCAGCATCATACGCAACAGCATCCGTTAGGTACACTTCATTAAACTCCTGCTGGCCATCCATTTGCGTAATAGGTCTTGTTTCGACACCTGGCTGGTGCATGTCTAGTAAAAACGCTGTAATCCCTCGATGCTTTTTTTCCTGATTATTACTTGTTCGGGCCAGTAAAAAGCATTTATCGGCTAAATGACCAAAACTAGTCCAAACTTTCTGACCATTAATAATCCACTTATCCCCTTGTTTAACTGCGCTTGTTTTAATTGCTGACAAATCAGATCCTGCATTCGGTTCTGAATACCCCTGACACCATACCTCTTCACCTGTAACTATTTTCTTAATATACTTCTCTTTTTGTTCTTCAGTTCCAGACTGTATCAGTGTCGGCCCAACCATATGAATACCTATATAGTTTACTAGTGGCGGCGCTTCTACCCGAACCATCTCCTGATGATAGATGATTTCTTCCATTAACGTGGCATCCCGGCCGCCATACTCTTTAGGCCATGCAACTGCGGCCCATCCACCTTCATATAACGTTTTCTGCCAATCCCGTAAAAACGTTGAATACGCCTCTTTATCCTTGGGCAATTCCCTATTCCCCTCAAGCCAACCTTGAGGGAGATTTTCCTCCAGCCATGATCGTAATTCATGGCGAAATGATTCTTCTTGTTTTGAAATAGAAAAATCCATTTTGTACCGTCCTCCTCTTATCCGAATGATTACATTTTCTGTTTCAATCCACTACTGGAACCCATTGAGGAAGTGCTCTATCTTCAGTGATATCCTGCCAGGCCATCTCTACAGGCATACCAATGTAAACATTATCAGCCTTACAATCTATCACATTACACATAATCTTCACTTCTGGAACTTTTTCTAATTCAGCCTGCGCAATAATCAATGGCAAATCATCCTGAAAACCTGGTAAAAAAGGCCGATAGGAAATGACATAGGAATAGATTTTGGCCTTCACATCTCCACCCAGTTCTTCCCATATAATGTCCTGACTTCCGCACTTTGCACAACTTGGTCCAGATGGGTGTGCATAATGACCACAACTATTGCACTTTTGTAAAGCTAGTTCATGTCGATCGGCCGCATCCCAATACGGATGATTATCCTGCGTTTTGAGTGGAATTGGTTTTTGATATTCCATGATTAACCCTCCTAATTTCTAAGAATCATTGCACCAGCGATGTCTGGTCCTGCCCAGCCAGTACATATGCCAATTTCACAACTTTCGACTTGACGATCTGTTCCTTCATATTGATGGCGTAACTGCCTAACAATTTCAAGTACATTGTTCATTCCGTGCGTATAACCTTCTGACAGCATGCCACCAGCCGTATTTGTCGGCAGTTTACCACCTAAACGGAGATTGCCTTCTGCCACGAACTCTCCAACTTCTCCACGTGGGGCAAATCCATAAGCCTCCAGTTGACGCAATACGACCCAGCTAAAGCAATCATAAATGGAAGCTACGTCAATATCTTCCGGTTTCACACCTGCCGATTTATATAATCCTGGAGCTACATAATCGGAAGCTACTTGAGTTATATCGGACCAATAATGTGCATGTGGGTGACACTGTCTAGATTCCATCCCCATAATGTAGACAGGTTTTGATTTACAGTCTTTGGCTCGTTCTGCTGATGTAACAATGATTGCATTTGCTTCATCCAATTCAACACAGGAGTCGTGTATATTAAATGGATAACTGATATCAGGTGTATCCAGATATTTTTCCATTGTTAAAGGTTTTCCATGTAAAAATGCTTTCGGATTTCGCTGCGCATGTTCGTAAAAACTTACACACAAATGACCAAGATGTTCTTTTGTAATTCCTGTTTCGTGCATATGACGGGTGGCAAACATTCCAAACCATTGCGAGGGGCTTGCTGATCCGTATGGAATAATATAACTTCCACCAGGCAGCGCTGATTGTAACATGTTAGGGTCGTACCCTCTGCCTACCCGCTGTCCAGAACTACCATTCATGGAGCGGAAAATTAAAACGGTATTTAATTCCCCTGCCTCAATTAGTGCAATTGCATCGCTAATTAGCATTTCTGTACTACTTCCGCCACCATGTATATCTTTTACATACTTTGGACGGACACCTAGGTATGTTGCCAGCTGATGTGAGGTACAAGAGTCATTTTCGTTATAATTCATGAATCCATCGATATCCTGAGCGTCTAGACCAGCATCGTTAATCGCAGCCCTAGCTGCATCTAACGCCATATGCAATGGAGTTGTTCCAGAATTTCTAGAACGTTCACTTTCTCCTACGCCTACGATTGCGTAACGGTCTGTAATAGTTCCCATCTTTTAAACCTCCTTCTATAATTGCAATGTTTATCCAAAACATAATACAGCTTTACCAGATCCAACTACTTCTCCAGGTGATTTCTCTGCTTTGAGGTCTAAACCCACATAGTTCTTACCTCTTTCTTCATAAATCTTTTCTACAGTTGCCGAACAAGTAATTTCATCGCCTGGTCTAGTCATAGCCCCAAAACGCATACGAAACCGGGAAAGCTCTGCCGTGTTTCCAGCAAGCTCTTGCACATATTGGCCTAAAAATCCCATAACTAACATTCCATGAGCAATCACACCATTCATGCCAAGCTTTTGTGCAAATTCATCATCTGTATGCAATGGATTAAAATCACCAGAGGCTCCAGCATATTTTACTAATTGAACTTTCGTAACAGGTGGCTTGGTAAGGGGCTCAAGCTGCTGACCTACTTTTAATGACTCGTATTGCAATTCCGTTTTCAATAGCATGTAATACCCTCCATTCACGAAGTAGTAAGTTTGCGGTAAATAATATTTGTACGACTAATTACCACTAACTCGCCTGCATCATCTTTCATTTCTGTATCAAGAATCAAAAACTGCATGCTGCCACTTTTACCTTCACGTTCGTACAAGTCAGCAACCTTCATTTGGCAATGCAGCCGATCCCCTGGGTGAATCGATTGATAATAGATAAATTCTTGTTCGCCATGTAGCATTCTTCTAGTATCCAATTCAAGTGGAAACCCAGCTCCTTCTGAACCTACAGCCATTGGAAAAGTCGGCGGAGCAATTGGTTCACCATATGGTGTTTGTGAGGCATAATCCTCATCCGTGTATAATGGATTGGTATCACCAATTGCTTCAGCAAATTTTCGAACATGTCCTTTTTCAACTTCAAAAATATACTTTTCACCAGTTAAACCAATAACACTTTTATCTAACTCCATACCGTTACCTCCCAACCACTGATGTTTGATTTTTAGATTCATTCACAACAAGCATTGCATCCGCAGCTACAATACCTTTTTCATAAACGATAAGCGGATTAATATCTAATTCCTTTATTTCATCTTTATAATCAGATACGAGTTTAGAAACGCGTAGCAATACATCTGCAATCGCGTCAATATCAACAGGTGGTTTTCCACGTGCCCCTTTTAGGATTTTATAGCCCTTAATTTCTTCAATCATTTCAATAGCATCATTCTTTGTAATTGGCGCAACTCTGAATGAAATATCCTGAAAAATTTCTACAAAAACGCCACCAAGACCAAACATGATAACTGGTCCAAAAGCAGGGTCATTCGTAACGCCAACAATCACTTCAACCCCTTCAGGAAGCATTTGCTGGACAGAAACACCATTGATTTTTGCATTTGGTTTATAGTTTTTTGCATTTTGCATAATTTCTTTAAAGGCAACGCTTACCTCTAGATCATTTTTCAGATTTAGCTTAATAGCATTTGCCTCAGACTTATGTGGAATATCAGGTGAATCTATTTTTAAGGCAACAGGATATCCAATTTTATCCGCATGGCTAACAGCATTATCCTCTGAACTAGCCACCGCTCTCTTCGTTGTTGGAATTCCATATGATGCTAAAACATCACTTGCTTGTGATTCACTTAGCGTAGTTCCAGGCTGTAATAAACTTGATATATCTTCCTTTTTGTCCCATTCAGTCATTAACTCATCATCCGCTAGTTTCATTTTGTGATATTTTTCACTATAGTTTACTAGCTTTGCTAACGCACTGATTGGATTTAAGTTCCCTGGTATTACTGGAATACCATTTTTTTCAAGCGCTGCAGCCGAATTGGGAATGGACATCCCCTCTAAAGGAAACGTTGTCACAAACACTAACTTATCCGTGTTTTTGCATATCTCTATAAACGCTTTAACATGAGGATCATCCGCTTTCCAAGCCATCGGGAATTCGGTGAAAATAATAATATCCGTGTCTGGATCCTCAACAAGAGCCTTCAATGGCGCAAGAAATAACTCAGGGTTTGTAACGGCGGCTTCAGCAGTCAAGTCAATCGGATTTGAAGCGCTTCCATAAGACGGGATGTTTTGTTTGATTTTATCTTTTGTTTCTTCACTTAACCTATTGATTTTTAGCCCATAAGATTCGCAACGATCGGCTTCATTTATTCCTCGTCCACCTGAGCTGGTAATAAGGACAGTATTTCTACCAGTTGGAAGTTTCTTAGAAAGGAACAATTTCGAAAAGGAAATTATATCTTCATAGTCATCCGCCCTGATAATACCTGTCTGTTGGAAAAATCCATCATAGATTTTATCCGAGCCTGCCAATGATCCAGTGTGTGACGCTGCTGCCCTGCTACCTGCTGAACTCCTCCCAGATTTCATAACGATAATTGGTTTATTTTTAACTAGAGCCTGATCTGCAAGTTGCCGCAATTTATTTGGATTTTTCTCTCCCTCCAAATATCCGCTTATGACACTTGTATCTGAATCATGAATCATATACTCCATGATATCGGAAAATTCCGTTTCCACTTCATTACCTACACTTACAAAGTAATTGAAGGTTAATCCATTTTGGGCAGCCGCTATATAGGTCAGCACGCCAAATGCTCCACTTTGTGTAATAAATCCGACTTCCCTTTTGTCACTTAATGGAAGTTGGGTAAGACCTGGCGAAAAAGTTCCTACTAAACCGTTAGTAGTGTTCACTAATCCAACACAATTAGGTCCAATAATTCGGATACCATTTTCTCGGGCTATCTGTTTCATACGCTGCTGCGCTTTCATTCCTTCTTCTCCAATTTCAGAAAAACCGGAAGCGAAAATTATTGCTGCCTTCACATTATTTTGACCGCATTCTTCAAGGCAATCCTCCACTTTGTCAGCGCTTACACAAAAGATCGCCAAATCTACATTCTTAGGTGTTTCACTTAAGGACGGAAAGCAACGTAACCCTGTAATCATCTCCGATTTAGGATTGATGGGATAAATATCCCCTTGGAATCCGCCATCCAATAAAGCTTTCACCTGTAAATAGCCTAGTTTACTTTTTTTTGCAGATGCTCCTAGGACTGCTACAGTTTTTGGCTTTAACAATGGTTCAATGGTCAAATAAGATGCTTGTTCATCAGCCATTTTAATCACCTCATCTTTTTATTCTTTTATTATTTATAACTTGGGAATAATTTTACAATATACATTTGAATTTTCTAAAAAAATAATTTACTTTAAGTAATTTGATTATTAGGTTGTAAATTTTTATAAAAAGTCCCATAAACTCCTGTATATAAGGCAATTAAAAACATCAAAATTAATTTATGAACGGAATAAACACGACTATGGTACACGACAACCTCGACTTATGATGTGGATAATCTCCAAATAAAAAAACCCGGCATGCGCCTTGTCCTATATAGCGAATGCCGAAGTTTTCTTATACTGTACTCCTTAAAATTTTCAGACTTTCCTAATAAAAAAACTCATGCAATCTGTGAAATGACACGAGGTTTTTTATATTTTATAGAGAGTCTTCATAACGCTGCAGCCAATTTATTATCCGGTTATTAATTTTATTTGACGGTGTTTTAATGTCTCTCTCAATATTACTTAAATATGAAACAGATACTTCCAAATCATCAGCTACTTGCAGTAAAGTGAGTCCAAATCTTTTTCGTATAGCTTTCATTTGCTTCCCTAATTTGTCCTTTTTTTCTTCCCCACTATGATTTCCAATGTATCCTGTAGTGGTACTTCTAACACTTTTGGCTCTTGTAATGGCACTGTATTTTTCCTTGATTACCTTAGGAGGATCAATAAGAATAGTTGAATTGGCCCATATGCGAGCCCAACCATTAGACGAAACGATAGATTCATCCCATTTCTCATACTGCCACGAAGCAATTAGGCCAGCTTCCGTTAAGCTGTCAAGCGCATGTTCTAATCTATCTCTTGTACGGGACGGTGTACGTATATTCATTTTCTTACCAATTGCATCTAGCAAACTGCTTATTTTATGTGGCTGTAGATAATCTCCCTTCCTAGCCTGTGTCCTCCATCTCCAACTTAAGTATCTGATAAGCTTTTTTTTCCACACTTCTTGATATGGGTTGTATTGCAATGCTTGTACTGGAAGCATTGCAACTTGTCTCCCCGAACCATTTAGATATTTAGCAAAGACTTCATCTACAGTAAATCTGAATAATTTTTCCAGTGGTTGTTTACTTATATCATATTCTTTGTAATCTTGATTAAAAAAAACAAACGTGCGTCCTTTAAGCGTTTTTTGCATTGGTTTCCCTTTTTCATATACAACAGCCTTTTCCAAGTCAATCCACAAATTCTGTATCCTTGATAACGCTTTCAAAATTTGGCTACGTTGCTCATTTTCATATCCCCCTCGGCGGCCACTCCCACTAAGCTTTGGTTTTAAGCCACGAATGGATAATAAATCATCAAGATATATTTCTACAATATCTTGGTGGTGTGTTGAATTTGCTAGATAAAAACTGCAAAGCGCATCCAATACGTCTGCGTCTAATTCTGACATTTCCTTTGCCTGTCGCCAGGATTCACTAATTCCTGTCTCATCAACCGTTAAATCGTGTTTGTCGAGACTGTATGGTTTAATTTGTACTATTCCTTCAATGGTATTTTTGCTTATTTGTGCTGTGGGAAATGGGCTATGACTTGATCTATCAAAACGTTTGTTGGAAATTGTCTCTCTTACCGACTGATAGGCTACGTTACTCATCACAAGTAAATTCCCCTTGTCAATTAGTGTAAATGTTATATCGTTTTTTACCGACTTGGCATTGTTAATCGGTAGAGAACTATTATTAAGGTCCAAAAAATTGTTGATCTCGCTTATTGTGAGATTTTCTACGTCAAGATTGGATATAATTTTTTTAATCCAATTCTGGACACGATATTCAACAACCTTTCTAAAGTTAACCATAAATTGACCATTAGCTTTTAAGTGTTTTGTAAGGTAGTTATAAAATAACTCATTTAGCTTGGTCGGATCTAATTTTACTAGTTTTGTATAGCCCGTCTTTTTCACCATATCATCAAGCACCCAATCGGTTAGGTATGATTTAAACCAGCCACAAAAATTTTCCCATACTGTATCATCAGCCAGAAACGTTTCATTCCTTAACAGCAATTCTATTTTTTTTATCGCCTTATCTAATAAGGTCTTATCTTTTAACTTAGGATGACGATACATAGAAATCCCAATTATATTCTTATATTCCTCTAAGAAATCAGCTACAATTATAGTTGCTATCCGAATAATAAGGTTATCCCTTGCCACAAATCTTAGTTTAAGAAACAGATCCTTATTTTCTTGATAGGATTGCTCCCAAATAATAAATGTATCGGTTTCTGTTCTATCCCTAAATATTGGTATATTAGCCTTTTGTCCCCTTACTATATCTTTGGAAAAAACTTTTAGAATATTTCTGCTATCGTGTGTTTCTTTAGTGTTATTAATATAAAGCACATGAAAATTACAGATCTTTTCTACAAGATAGCCGAATGAACCCACAATATTATCATCAGAAATGACACCCTTTGCTATATCAGTATTATTCAATGTAAACACCTCCAAATGGATAACTTATGCATATATCGTATCATACCTCTTGTTAAGATTCTATATTTTCTGAATTTATATTTGACGAATTCTGAGTTATTAATTAAAACCTTTTCACTTAGAATAAAGATATAATTTAAGCGATACTAGCGTTACATACATAGATGTAGTCAATGTATTCTGTAAACATCATTCCTGTAATTTTAGCCAAAAAGGAAAAGTTTAATCAAAGGTGGTTCCATCATTTGTTGGGTTTCCAAACCGACCCACCTATATTTTATCTGCAAACCATTTCTTCGTGTTACAATAAATATAAAAAAAGAAAAAGATGTATTTTGCAATTTAAATTTGAGCCACTTGAAATTAGAGGAATTCACAAACTTAGATAATATATTTTATAACTGCGTACGATTGACTTGGAGCCTCTAAGGGCATGATTACATTGCGAAAGCGTGCGGTGGAAAAGATTTCGCACCCATAATCAGGGTATCATGCCCGCCTCTCCATATAAATCCAATTAAGTTTTGCGGTAAATAAAATTCACAAACTTATAGTGGCTCAATATTGAGTTGTCATGTGGCTCATTTTTCGATTGCCATATACAAAAGGCATAACTAATAAAGACCGAAGATACGCCAATATCTTCGTCAGCAATGGGTCACTCCCTTTCTAGAAGAGGAAACGCTGGCAAGAATAGACTTTATCAGGCTGGTAAACTAAGAATGGTCCATTTTTTATGGGAAAAGTATAATGGCTAGAATTCTTACAATGTCTATGTCTACCGCATGCCACGTTCAGATCTTGAAGCTCTAATCCCCCCCGACATAAAATTCGCACCATCCCTGCAGGAGGACTAACAATGATTAAAAACCTTATCTTAGCATCATCATCACCAAGAAGGCAGGAAATTTTAAATCAGGTTAAAATTCCCTTTACTATTCAAAAACCAAACGTAGATGAATCCCAAATCAAAAGCCGTGATCCTTTAGAAAAAGTGAAACAGTTGGCATTACGAAAAGGTCAAAACGTTCCTATTGAACACAAGGGTGAAGTTATCCTTTCTGCTGACACCGTTGTTTCCTTCGAGCAAAATATATTCGAGAAACCGAAGAGCAAGGTTGACGCCTTACAAATGATAACTACATTAAGCGGCAACGTACATGAGGTTTTTACCGGTGTCATGATTCGCTCTTTTGATCATGAGATTATATTCGTAGAAAAAACAAAGGTGGAATTTTGGCAGCTATCAAAAGATGAAATAGATTGGTATATATCTACGGATGAACCGTACGATAAAGCAGGCGCATATGGAATTCAAAGTCTTGGGTCTATGTTTGTAAAACAAATTATTGGCGATTACTACACTGTCATGGGATTGCCAATTTCGCGGGTGGTTAGAGAGTTGAGGAAGTTTCATGTGTATCCGAAAATAGATAACGAATAAGAACCAAAAAGTTTCTTCCCTGATACATCGATATTACTGGTGCTTGATAGCGGTAAAGTTAAACGGGGTATAAAACAATGAACAAGAAATCTACACAAATGAACTAGATTTTTTAAGAAGCTGCTGCTTTTAAGTTTATATTATAAAAGGAACAAAAAAAGATTACAATATACTATATTGTAATCTTTTTTTCAGAGCCTTTGCTAAACGAAGGCTTTTATATTATATTTAACAAACTAAAAATCTGATAAAACATCTCGCAGTAATGGGCCTGAGTGGACTCGAACCACCGACCTCACGCTTATCAGGCGTGCGCTCTAACCAGCTGAGCTACAGGCCCATATATGGTAATGGAGCGGGTGAAGGGAATTGAACCCTCGACATCAGCTTGGAAGGCTGAGGTTTTACCACTAAACTACACCCGCATATAATAAATTGCGTTTAAAAATGATGACTCTCGCGAAAGGCATGCCTCTACATCTGCTAGCGTACTCAGGGATGTATATGCTTCGAGGCAACTCGTAGCTTATTCGGTAGAAGTAACGCTCGTGGCTGAGGTTTTACCACTAAACTACACCCGCAATTAATTTGTCATGTGAGTAATCTAATTAATCTGATGGAGGGAGTAGGACTCGAACCTACGAACCCAATGGGAGCGGATTTACAGTCCGCCGCGTTTGGCCAACTTCGCTATCCCTCCACTATTTTAAAGAATGGTGGCTCGGGACGGAATCGAACCGCCGACACACGGATTTTCAGTCCGTTGCTCTACCGACTGAGCTACCGAGCCATGTAAGTTTTTAAAAGTAGTATTGTTCTCGTATTTCATGTTGGTTTCGAAGCATATTCTAGGATATGTTTCGAAAATTTTATTTCCTGATATTATGTATGGAGGAGGTAGAGGGATTCGAACCCCCGCGCGGTTTGACCCGCCTGTCGGTTTTCAAGACCGATCCCTTCAGCCAGACTTGGGTATACCTCCGTACGTAATTAAATGGTGGAGCCTAGCGGGATCGAACCGCTGACCTCCTGCGTGCAAGGCAGGCGCTCTCCCAGCTGAGCTAAGGCCCCATGTAATGTTTGAGAAAACAGAATTTGTACTGCGACCCCATAGTCCCCTTCTATGAATGGTGCGGGTGAAGGGAGTCGAACCCCCACATCCGAAGATACTAGATCCTAAGTCTAGCGCGTCTGCCAATTCCGCCACACCCGCATGATGGGTCTTTTGATAAATTCATTGATAAAAGTCAGTGCCGGCCAGAGGACTTGAACCCCCAACCTACTGATTACAAGTCAGTTGCTCTACCAATTGAGCTAGGCCGGCATATTAATTTTAGGCTTTTTTATCTTACATGTATGTTCATCAAGTGTGCTCGTCATGTTGCAAGTTTATTCGCAGATGTCAATGCATCGGGGTTACTCGCAGCTTATTCGGCAGAAGAATTGCTCGTTGCTCTACCAATTGAGCTAAACCGGCATTTGATGGCGGTCTGGACGGGACTCGAACCCGCGACCTCCTGCGTGACAGGCAGGCATTCTAACCAGCTGAACTACCAGACCATTTTGGTTGCGGGGGCAGGATTTGAACCTACGACCTCTGGGTTATGAGCCCAACGAGCTACCAGACTGCTCCACCCCGCGATATAATTAAAATATTAAAATTTCCCCTGCTCTTTAAATAACTTCCACCGTGAATGCTCGTCGTGTTGCAAGCTGTTTCGGTGATGTTGCACTCCTCGCAAGCCTGCACATAGCAGCTTAATCAAAGATGCTAACGGCTTGCTCCGCCCCGCGATATAAGGATATTTATTTTTAATTTAATGGTGGAGGATGCAGGGCTCGAACCTGCGACCCCCTGCTTGTAAGGCAGGTGCTCTCCCAGCTGAGCTAATCCTCCATTTAGTGGTGACCCGTACGGGATTCGAACCCGTGTTACCGCCGTGAAAGGGCGGTGTCTTAACCACTTGACCAACGGGCCAATTGATTTTTCACAAATAAATAGCTCCACAGATAGACTCCGTGTCTATGACCGCTAATAGCCAAATGTTTGGCCATCAAGGTACTGTGGAGCGATTTAAAATTAAATTGATTGCCTAGCGGCGTCCTACTCTTGCAGGGGCAATGCCCCAACTACCATCGGCGTTGGAGAGCTTAACTGCTGTGTTCGGCATGGAAACAGGTGTGACCTCTCCGCTATTGCTACTAGGCCTTTATGAGGTAACCTATGTACCTTCAAAACTAGATAAGATTTACCTAAGACATAAACATAATTGTATAGATAAGTCCTCGATCTATTAGTATCCGTCAGCTCCACGTGTCACCACGCTTCCACCTCGGACCTATCAACCTCATCGTCTCTGAGGGATCTTACTCACTCGAAGTGATGGGAAGTCTCATCTTGAGGGGGGCTTCATGCTTAGATGCTTTCAGCACTTATCCTTGCCACACGTAGCTACCCAGCTATGCTCCTGGCGGAACAACTGGTACACCAGCGGTGTGTCCATCCCGGTCCTCTCGTACTAAGGACAGCTCCTCTCAGACTTCCAACGCCCACGACGGATAGGGACCGAACTGTCTCACGACGTTCTGAACCCAGCTCGCGTACCGCTTTAATGGGCGAACAGCCCAACCCTTGGGACCGACTACAGCCCCAGGATGCGATGAGCCGACATCGAGGTGCCAAACCTCCCCGTCGATGTGAACTCTTGGGGGAGATAAGCCTGTTATCCCCGGGGTAGCTTTTATCCGTTGAGCGATGGCCCTTCCATGCGGAACCACCGGATCACTAAGCCCGACTTTCGTCCCTGCTCGACTTGTAGGTCTCGCAGTCAAGCTCCCTTCTGCCTTTACACTCTGCGAATGATTTCCAACCATTCTGAGGGAACCTTTGGGCGCCTCCGTTACCTTTTAGGAGGCGACCGCCCCAGTCAAACTGCCCGCCTGACACTGTCTCCGAACCGGATCACGGTCCTGGGTTAGAATGTCCGTACAGCCAGGGTGGTATCCCACGGGTGCCTCCACCGAAGCTAGCGCTCCGGTTTCCAAGGCTCCCACCTATCCTGTACAAGCTGTACCAACATTCAATATCAGGCTACAGTAAAGCTCCACGGGGTCTTTCCGTCCTGTCGCGGGTAATGCGCATCTTCACGCATAGTATAATTTCACCGGGTCTCTCGTTGAGACAGTGCCCAAGTCGTTGCACCTTTCGTGCGGGTCGGAACTTACCCGACAAGGAATTTCGCTACCTTAGGACCGTTATAGTTACGGCCGCCGTTTACTGGGGCTTCGGTTCTACGCTTCGCGCCAATGGCGCTAACGCTTCCCCTTAACCTTCCAGCACCGGGCAGGTGTCAGCCCCTATACTTCGCCTTTCGGCTTCGCAGAGACCTGTGTTTTTGCTAAACAGTCGCTTGGGCCTATTCACTGCGGCTCCATGTAAATGAAGCACCCCTTCTCCCGAAGTTACGGGGTCATTTTGCCGAGTTCCTTAACGAGAGTTCTCCCGATCACCTTAGGATTCTCTCCTCGCCTACCTGTGTCGGTTTGCGGTACGGGCACCTGTGACCTTGCTAGAGGATTTTCTTGGCAGTGTGGAATCTGGAACTTCGGTACTCTAGTTCCCTCCCCATCACAGCTTGAAATTGTTGGACGGATTTGCCTATCCAACTTTCTAACTGCTTGGGCGCACACATCCATCGGTGCGCTTTCCATATCCTTCTGCGTCCCCCCATCGCTAATAGCGGTCATGAGGTGGTACAGGAATATCTACCTGTTGTCCATCGCCTACGCCTTTCGGCCTCGGCTTAGGTCCCGACTAACCCTGAGAGGACGAGCCTTCCTCAGGAAACCTTAGGCATTCGGTGAAAGAGATTCTCACTCTTTTTTCGCTACTCATACCGGCATTCTCACTTCTAAGCGCTCCACCAGTCCTCACGGTCTGACTTCACAGCGCTTAGAACGCTCTCCTACCATTGTTCAAAGAACAATCCGCAGCTTCGGTGATACGTTTAGCCCCGGTATATTTTCGGCGCAGAGTCACTCGACCAGTGAGCTATTACGCACTCTTTAAATGATGGCTGCTTCTAAGCCAACATCCTGGTTGTCTGGGCAACTCCACATCCTTTTCCACTTAACGTATACTTTGGGACCTTAGCTGGCGGTCTGGGCTGTTTCCCTTTCGACTATGAACCTTATCACCCATAGTCTGACTCCCAAGTCTAAGTAGCTGGCATTCGGAGTTTGACTGAATTCGGTAACCCGATGAGGGCCCCTAGTTCAATCAGTGCTCTACCTCCAGTACTCTTTGCTTGAGGCTAGCCCTAAAGCTATTTCGGAGAGAACCAGCTATCTCCGTGTTCGATTGGCATTTCACCCCTACCCACACCTCATCCCCGCATTTTTCAACATACGTGGGTTCGGGCCTCCTGTCAGTGTTACCTGACCTTCACCCTGGACATGGGTAGATCACACGGTTTCGGGTCTACGACCGCATACTATATTCGCCCTGTTCAGACTCGCTTTCGCTTCGGCTCCGTGTCTTCCACTTAACCTTGCATACGATCGTAACTCGCCGGTCCATTCTACAAAAGGTACGCCGTCACCCATTAACGGGCTTCGACTACTTGTAAGCGCACGGTTTCAGGTTCTCTTTCACTCCCCTTCCGGGGTGCTTTTCACCTTTCCCTCACGGTACTGGTTCACTATCGGTCACTAGGGAGTATTTAGCCTTGGGAGATGGTCCTCCCAGATTCCGACGGAATTCCTCGTGTTCCGCCGTACTCAGGATCCACTCCGGAGGAAATTCCTTTTCGATTACAGGGCTCTTACCCGCTATGGCTGATCGTTCCAGATCGATTCATCTAAAGAATTTCTTGGTAACTCCAAAGGAGTGTCCTACAACCCCAGAAAGCAAGCTTTCTGGTTTGGGCTGATTCCGTTTCGCTCGCCGCTACTTGGGAAATCGCGTTTGCTTTCTCTTCCTCCGGGTACTGAGATGTTTCAGTTCCCCGGGTCTGCCTCTTGTATCCTATGTATTCAGATACAAATACTGCTCCATTACGAACAGTGGGTTCCCCCATTCGGAAATCCTCGGATCGAAGTCTACTTACGACTCCCCGAGGCATATCGGTGTTAGTCCCGTCCTTCATCGGCTCCTAGTGCCAAGGCATCCACCGTGCGCCCTTATTCACTTAACTATTATATTAAGATTAAGAACTTAAATTTGATGTCGTTGAATGTCTTACTCTTATTTAGTTTTCAAGGTACAAAGCGAGAGATTCACTCTCTCAAAACTGAACCAAACAACCAAGTACGCCCTTACCGAGGAGATCATCTGAAATGACCTCACTCCGCGTTCCTTCTAATAATCCTTAGAAAGGAGGTGATCCAGCCGCACCTTCCGATACGGCTACCTTGTTACGACTTCACCCCAATCATTGGCCCCACCTTCGGCGGCTGGCTCCTAAAGGTTACCTCACCGACTTCGGGTGTTGCCAACTCTCGTGGTGTGACGGGCGGTGTGTACAAGGCCCGGGAACGTATTCACCGCGGCATGCTGATCCGCGATTACTAGCGATTCCGGCTTCATGCAGGCGAGTTGCAGCCTGCAATCCGAACTGAGAATGGTTTTATGGGATTTGCTTGACCTTGCGGCTTCGCTGCCCTTTGTTCCATCCATTGTAACACGTGTGTAGCCCAGGTCATAAGGGGCATGATGATTTGACGTCATCCCCACCTTCCTCCGGTTTGTCACCGGCAGTCACCTTAGAGTGCCCAACTTAATGCTGGCAACTAAGATCAAGGGTTGCGCTCGTTGCGGGACTTAACCCAACATCTCACGACACGAGCTGACGACAACCATGCACCACCTGTCACTCTGTCCCCGAAGGGAACCCTCTCTCTCTAGAGTTTGCAGAAGATGTCAAGACCTGGTAAGGTTCTTCGCGTTGCTTCGAATTAAACCACATGCTCCACCGCTTGTGCGGGCCCCCGTCAATTCTTTTGAGTTTCAGCCTTGCGGCCGTACTCCCCAGGCGGAGTGCTTAATGCGTTAACTTCAGCACTAAGGGGCGGAAACCCCCTAACACCTAGCACTCATCGTTTACGGCGTGGACTACCAGGGTATCTAATCCTGTTCGCTACCCACGCTTTCGCGCCTCAGCGTCAGTTACAGACCAGAGAGTCGCCTTCGCCACTGGTGTTCCTCCACATCTCTACGCATTTCACCGCTACACGTGGAATTCCACTCTCCTCTTCTGCACTCAAGCCCTCCAGTTTCCAATGACCGCTCGTGGTTAAGCCACGAGATTTCACATCAGACTTAAAAGACCGCCTGCGCGCGCTTTACGCCCAATAATTCCGGACAACGCTTGCCCCCTACGTATTACCGCGGCTGCTGGCACGTAGTTAGCCGGGGCTTTCTGGTTAGGTACCGTCAAGGTACCGCCCTATTCGAACGATACTTGTTCTTCCCTAACAACAGAGTTTTACGATCCGAAAACCTTCATCACTCACGCGGCGTTGCTCCGTCAGACTTTCGTCCATTGCGGAAGATTCCCTACTGCTGCCTCCCGTAGGAGTCTGGGCCGTGTCTCAGTCCCAGTGTGGCCGATCACCCTCTCAGGTCGGCTACGCATCGTTGCCTTGGTAAGCCATTACCTTACCAACTAGCTAATGCGCCGCGGGCCCATCTGTAAGTGATAGCAGAAGCCATCTTTCAACTTCTCCTCATGCGAGAAAAAGTATCATCCGGTATTAGCCTCGGTTTCCCGAAGTTATCCCGATCTTACAGGCAGGTTGCCCACGTGTTACTCACCCGTCCGCCGCTCGATCCACAAGCATCCACTCAGAAGAGCTTCAGCAAGTTTCACGCGCTCGACTTGCATGTATTAGGCACGCCGCCAGCGTTCGTCCTGAGCCAAGATCAAACTCTCCAAAAAATAGATGAGCTTTCTTGCTCTAAACTTGACTAGCATTTCGTTCTTGACATAATGATTGTTTTGTTCAGTTTTCAAAGATCAAGTCATCGCCGTCTTTCAGCGACAGTTATTTATTATAGCAAACTATTTCGTCTGCGTCAATAACTTTTTTACTGATTTATTTTCGATCAAAATCACTTCTTTAAGCGACAAGAAATATCTTACCACGTTATTGAACTTAAAGTCAACCATTTTTTAAATTCCCTAGATTTCCTTCAGTCAGTTGTTTGCGGTAGATATATAATTTAGCACAAAGTAGATAAATAATGCAATACCATAACGCTACCAATTATTTCCTTATATTTGATATTTATAATTAACATCGACGTATTTTACATTAGAAAGCAGGAAAAGGAAATCCCCGTGTTCATTTTTAATTTCTAAATCAACCGTAGATGAGTTACAGATTATGCAACCGGATCCATTAAAAAAGGTAAATCAACTAGCCTAACGAAAAAGCCAAAACGTCTCTATTGAACATAAGGATGAAGAAATCTTATCTGCTGATATCGCTGTTTCCGACAAGCAAACAGTATTAATAACTTAAGATTAAAGAAGATACTGCGCAAATAACTGTTATATTAACGACAACATCAACAAGGTTTTTATCGGCAGCATGATTCACTCCCTTTGATAATGAGAATGAACGAACGGAGATTGAATTTTAAATCGTTAGCTGAGCGCTTTTGTTCTTCTTCGTGATCAACTGTAAAACTGAATGATTTTTCAATGTTCAACAATGCAGCGTTTGCTTTGTGCGTTCTGTTAACAGAGGGTGGGCTTTCACAAACTTTTGAGAAGTATTACGTCGATTGTATCTTGATAACGTTTATCTAAGGGTCATCTCACCTTTCGTATATAATAAAAAAGACACCCGTTAGGATGCCTTGAGTGTTTAATCTATTTTTTCTTGTATGAGACCATGTAAGAACCTAATGCGCTTTTAACACTTTCCACCTCAACGATGATCTCATCACCTGCTTTTACATCTGGGTTGTCACTTGATATGAAGTTCAAATGTTCACCCGCTTGTATGTTGTAACCAAAAGCGCTGTCTGGCACAAATTTATTAACCTTTACAGAGACAATCTTTCCTTCTAGGTTCTCGCCCTCGTTTAAAGCAGCTTCAAATTCCTCGGCTGTGTAATCCGGTTCTACTTTTGTGTCGCCACAACCAGCCAATGTAACCACTAACACAACCAAAAACATAATCCCAACACCTAATATTCGTTTCATCATTGCACTCTCCATCATATGTATTTAATATAAGTATACGATAAAGGATGGATAAAGTTTCAAGTTATTTGTATTCTTTATTAGAAACATATCTAACCGGTCCCCTGCACCTATCACAAACTAACTTATCCTGTTTCCTGTGTAGTGTTCCTGTATATTCTTTGCATTGTTGACATTTAAATATCATCACAGTCCCCACCTACATGCAATATTCCCGCAAACGCTATCCAAATAATAAAACACCCACACGATCCGTAGTGAGTGCCTTTCAAGAGAGGATAAAGTTTCTATACTACTAGAATAAACGATTTTAGGACATCAAAAGTGACATGATAGTGACATGTTTTAATCCATTATTTTTATCAACATTGATTGTCTGAATTCCTCTTTCCGTTATCAAATGGAAAACTATCCCCACAACTGACCGTGCGACAAGACACGTATTTTTATGGAAGTTTAACTCTGGGCTCGTTTGTAAACAATTATCGGGATTATTACACTGTCATGAGATGGGCTATTTCACATATTAGGGAACTAAGGAAGTCTTCTGTATACCCGGATGAAAATAATTGGGGCGAAAAAAGGATCGTGTTCCTATTATTCAATCACTTTAGCGTAATTGGAACCAACACCTGATTCCATCAATTCATCAATAAATTCACAACAAAATAAAGGAATGGAATGGTAAAGATACATAACAATGTAGTTAATAGTACGCCTAACGATGCAAAGAGTGTATCAGCTCCATATTTTTGTGAATAAAGTGAGATCGTTGGAGCGGAAGGCATTCCAGAAACTATAACGGCAATTACAAGGATTGGAAATGATACAGGCAAAGCAACAAATGGGAGAAATAATAGAGGAATTAGAATCAGCCTTACTATTGCTAATTTCCAAAGGTACGTATTTTTGAACAATAAAAAGAGATCTTTATATTTTACGTCCGCTATTAAACATCCTATCAGCATCATTGACAGAGGGATGGTCATTTTTCCAATGCTTTCAAGTCCTTCTGAAATCATGTCCGGCAAGCTTATCGGAAGCAGAAAAATGACCAAGCCAGTTAATGTGGAAAGGATTCCTGGATTCAATAAAATAATTTTCCAATTAATTGTATCCATATCCCTGCTAAAAAGGTAAATTCCATAAGTCCATATTAGAATCAGGTAACACAAATTAAACATGGTTAAATAGACAATTCCTTGTTCCCCTAAAAGAATAAAACTTACCGCGTAACCAATAAATCCCTGGTTACCAAAAATAATCAATCCTTCATATACACTTTTTTGTTTTTTTGGAAGTTGTGATCCTCTTTTCATCCATATAGCTAAAAAAATGGAAGCTATGAGCACATAAACAGACATGGAGACGAGCCATATAAACTCTTTTACCATGGCACTAGAAAAAGAAATGTCCAATGAAAATAAAATAAGTGCAGGTAACGTAATATACAGTATAAGTTGGGTTAGAACATCGTTGGCATTCTCCTTTAAAACCCCTATTTTCCTCACGACAAATCCCAGCAATGCAATGCCGTATAGAACCAACATTTCCTGAAAAAATGCACTTGCAGAACCCATGATTATCCCCCCTCAGTTACGATATGAAACCGTCGCTTGGATGGTTAATTCTTTTAACGGGCTGTCTTCGTAAACTTTGTTGCTTTTTAACTTCGTATATGAAGGATTATGTGCAATAACTAGAAATCAAGTTCGGAGCTTTGACAACCGCTACGGGAAAACACTACGCTTTCCGCGGGCACGGCTTCAGCCTCCGAAGCGGAAAACCGCCGCTTCGAGGTCTTCAGACACGTGCTGGGGCTGCGCTAACTCGCCCCACCGAAAACCATTGTTCCCGCAGGAGTCTACGTGTTTTCCCTTCGCTAGTAGGTGCTATTACTTGATATACATGCTATATCTACACAAAAATTAGGGAACTTCTACTAGCGGAGTCAGAATACGTAGACTCCTTGAAAATACAGTTCGATTTTCTGCGTGCGATGTAACGCTGCCGAAGCATCCCTTGTCCTATGGGAACAGCACGAGTCCGAAGACCCCGCAGGAAGCGCTCTTTGCTTCCGAGGAGGCTGAGGCCGTGCCCATGGAAAGCGAAGTATTCTGACGGAGCGAATCCAAGCACTCATATACCATTGGAACGGGAAGAAAGTGTCACCAAAGAGAGCTTCATTACTGCGCATTATATAGCTTATGTGTCATAAACAACAAATGTTTTCGGTGGGATGTATTTTGCAATGCGAGTTCTTAGAAAATTGCAATCACAAATCGAGAATGTTGCAACTTGACACGGAGCCTCTGTGAGCATGAGTGATTAGCCAAGAAGCCAGCTGTAATAAGGCTTGGCTAAGTTGATCATGGTATCATACTCACTTCTCCGTATAAAGTCGCAACGGCTTAACCCCCTTGCAATACTCTCGACTTTTACTTTGCACTAAACATGGGACGAGTAATCGCAGTCCCAATCCTTTAGAAAACAGCCTAACAAATAAAAAAAGCCATACAAGCTGTATGGCTTTTTTTCTGTTCATTCCTTATTTCTTGGGTCATCTTCATTTGAGAAGTTTCTCTCTTCACCAAACTCAGTACCATAATTTATTCTGTTTGTCTGGATAGAGCTACCTCTAATTGTACTTTCATTTTCAACTGGATTAAACAATAAGCCTATACAAAATAAACCACTTATGCCAACAAGTGCATAGACAACCCTTGATAAAGGAGCAGCCTGACCACCAAAAATTGCGGCAACCAAATCAAATTGAAAAAAACCAATTAGCCCCCAATTAATTGCACCAATGATTACTAAGGCTAGCGCGATTCGCTTTAAGACATCCATATTTTTTCACCTCCAAACCCTTTTAAGGGACCTATCCCACTTCTGGAGTTACAGGATAGAGTCAATCTTATCTTTTGCTATTGCTAATTTATTAATACTGATGATGGAAATATAATTTGGGGGTTCATGAAATGTTTAAAAAGGCAAGGCCAGAACGCTCTAGTATTTACCTTCACATGAAGTGATTTAACAGCAAATAACTAAATAAAACAACACGTAAATGGATATATAAAATACTAAAGATCTACACCCGTTGATTCTTCTAAGGTTATTCGTAACAGTCGATAAAGGATATATATTCCTATATAAGAACCAGTAATTAGAAAAAAGGGATTTAAGAAAATAGCGTGAATGGTAGTCATAAAAACCATATTATCTTTAATGATTTGATGAATGGATAGAGAGGCAATATTTCCAAATATAAGCGCAGATATGATTGCAGCTAAATTAAAAACGAATCGAAACTTTATCCAGCGCTTTTGTAAATAGAACATAATAATAGGTGTTGCAATACTTCCGGCAACCAATAAAACCCTCACAATATCACTCCCCTTCAGGAACTAGTATGAACATCATGTGAAAATCCAATCTTGTTCATTGATGGAAATATCTTGGTATTTTATTGATTGATAAGTAAATAATACCAATAACCATAGTTAAAAGGAGTGAATGTTGTTGATCGAATTACAAACAGAACTTGAAGGAAAGAAAACCTATTACCGTAACGTGCTGAAGCATTCGAAACGTCTTGATTATACTTTAGGTGGGTGCTGGGATTACCATAAGGGATGCTTAGATTCGATTTTGTGGCGTGAAGCGGGAGAAACAATTTATCTAAGACTCCCTTTTAAAGTATTAGAAGGAGAATTGGATCGCCCTAATGCCTTAATTGAATTTGAAAAACCGTATGTCATCAAGCATGTAGTCAATACCGGATTAGATAAGGATGTCAACGCTTTGGCTACCGTTTCCGGGTTTAGCCAATTTCAAGATCCATTGGACCAAGACGGACGTATAAAAGATAAAAATGAATGGGAAGAAAATGGTGAACAAGCTGTAGATCAAATAGTGGATCAGGTTAGTTTTTTGTAAGAATAAATATTTTTCATTTTAAGCAAAAAAAGATATATAAATGAAGAAGGGATGAAGCAAAAAAGCGACATCCCTTCCTGTGTTATTTGGAATTTTTGACTAAGTTTATCATTGTACTTGCCAAAGCTTGCTTTTGATTTTCATCAGCTGAATTCCAAAGATCACTCAATAATCGTTGCTCATCATTTTTTGGATCAACATTAGCTGCCAAATAGTCTCCAACCTCAGTAGCAATACTATTCATCGATTCTCCATCCATGCCTTTATTTTGTGCGTCTTGAAGGCGGCTACCAAGAAATTCCTTCCATCCGTCAAAATTGTCTAATACTGACATAGCTATCCCTCCATAAATTTATTTACGGGTTTCCATCTTACCAACAATTTAGACCTCTCAAGAAAAGGGAATTTGAAATCCTCCCCTTGCGTTTTTATTATGTAAGTAATTTAAATATATATACAGGTGAGATCTAATAAAAATATGTCAATAAAAGTGTTAAAAGATTAATGATCATTTCACAACTAAGCACCGGAATATGGTGAAATTTGTTATTGCGTAATCCGCATTTATCTACAAGAGGAAGGAAATAATATGATAGATGTCGGTATAGCGGCATAACAATAAAATTGGAGGTATTAGCATGGATTTCTCTAATAACAAACAACAAAACAAACAATCCATTTCGGCTAAAAGCAATCAAGCCTTTTTAAATTCTTTAGATGATGCAGAAAAAGCATTGGCTGGAGATCCTTTACAAGAAGCTGTCAGAAAGAAAAAAAGCGGGCAACAATATAAATAATCGAAATAAGGAGCTCAGAATTTGAGCTCCTTATAATTTTGAGAATTGTGTCCTTAACTTATTCCAAATGTTTCCGACCCTTTTGCTAAAAAACACTAGACATCCACCAAAAATATTGTTAACCTATTAAAGTTACCCAAGATAACTGTTACCTATGATAACTATTTTAGGAGGTGTTTCTCATAAAGTCTACGCAACAGTTTTTCCATCAACTGATCATGTTGTATCGCCCTTTTGAAAATCGACTTAATGTGCAACTAAGCAAACATAACCTGCATCGGGCACAGTGGACCATCTTGTACTACTTACACAATTATGGCCCTGCAACACATGTAGAGATTTCCCATTACCAAGGTGTAGAGAAGCCCACCATAACTAGGACCTTTACTCGTTTAGAAGAATTAGGTTATGTCGAAAAATCACCAAGTAAGGATAGGCGCGAAAAACGAATGCGGCTTACAGAACATGGTAAAACCGTTTATGAGAATGTCCGTGTTACCATCGATCAATTTGAACAAGAAATTTTGGAAGGAATATCAGAAGAGGAACAATTAGAGATTATCCGGATTATGGAAGAAATCAGAAATAATATTATGAAGTAAGGAGCTAGTTTCGTGAATCAAGCAAAATCTAAATTATGGACAAAAGACTTTATCATCGTCTCATCTGCAAATTTTTTCTTATACTTAGTTTTTTATTTGTTATTAGTAACCATGGCTGTCTACGCGGTAGAAGAATTTAATGTTTCCGAAAGCCAAGCTGGGCTTGTAACCGGGATTTTTATTATTGGAACGTTAATCGGACGGCTTTTTATTGGACGGATGATTACATCAGTCGGTAATAAGAAAATGTTATACTTTGGCCTAATCTTTTTTATTTTAACTTCGCTTTTGTATTTTATAAATGGCGGAATCACTTTTCTACTTATTACCCGCTTACTACATGGAATTGCCTTAGGTATGGCAAGTACAGCAACAGGAACCATTATTGCCGAAGTTATACCTGAAGAACGAAAAGGTGAAGGAATCGGTTTTTACAGCATGAGCATTACACTGGCAACCGCAATTGGTCCTTTCATTGGATTATATATGAGTCAACAGACCAGTTATCAAGCAATTTTCATTTTTTGTCTAGCACTCGGAATCATTAGTTTCATCATCTCCATTTTTGCAAAAATACCAGTAATGGAAAAGCCAGCAAAAAGCGATAAACCAAATAAGTTGAAGCTTTCTGACTTTATTGAACCAAAAGCATTGCCAATCGCAATCGTTGTCCTTATCATATCCCTAGGTTACTCTAGCGTCCTATCATTTATTAATTTCTATGCCATTGAAATTGATCTAGTCGATGTGGCAAGTCTATTCTTCGTTGTCTATGCAGTGGCAATATTGGTATCACGCCCGTTCACAGGTCGCTTAATGGACATGAAGGGCGCAAACTCGGTCATGTATCCTGCATTTGTTCTATTTACAGCGGGGTTACTGCTTTTAAGTACAGCAGAAAATAGTATAGTCCTATTATTAGCTGGTGTTCTGATTGGTTTTGGCTTTGGTAATATGCAATCAACCACCCAAGCAATTGCGGTTAAGGTCACACCACCGCAGCGAATTGGACTTGCAACGTCAACATACTATATCGCACTCGATGCTGGACTTGGATTCGGGCCATATGTTCTCGGCTTCATCATCCCATTAACTGGATACCGTAATTTATATATCATAATGGGAGTGGTAGTACTCGTAACAACTATCCTTTATTACTTTATGCATGGAAAAAAGGAAAGCTCCGTTACAACCATTGATTCCATGGCATCAAAAGCAAATTAAAGTGGGACATGGGGCGTCCCTTGTCCCACCTCATGATACGGGAAAGCTTACAAAAAATTTCATCTATTTTTTGTTTGCAAACTGTCTTTCGTGTTATAATAAACATAGAGACAAGAAATTAGTCATAAACTAATAAAGACCGAAGATACGCTAATATCCCCGGTCAGCAATGAATCGCTCCCCTTCAAGAGGGGTCAGCACGAGTAAGGAATAGACCTCACTAGCCTGGTAAACTCAGGGAGGTCTATTTTTTATGGTCTACTATGAAAATCCCTATACCAAGAACGCATTTATAACCGGTGTCAGGATTAATGCCCAAACAACTGTAATGATAGCAGTCAAAATATAGGATACACTCGAGGCGGTCCCCTCTAACTCCCCTGTTTTAAAAGCTTTTGCGGTTCCAAGTGCCTGTGCACCTAAGCCGTACATCATGCCAATAGATAATGGATGCTTAATCGAAAAGCGTTTGATAATGTGTGGCCCCAGGAACACGCCAACAAAACATGTCATCATACTAAAGAGGACCGTTATGGTAGGAATGCCGCCAATTGATTCGGACAAACTGACAGCAACCGGGATAGTCACGATGCGCGGGATGATACTGATAACATAATCTTGCCCCATTTCTAGCCAATAAGTAGTTAAAACACCAGAAACAACCGCAATCAATGAACCAGCTGAAAGACTAAATAAAATAACACGCCAATTCTTAGCAATAAAAGACCAATTGCGATATAACGGAATAGCCAACGCAACCGTAACAACATCTAACAATTCATTTAGCGGAAATGTGCCATTCGCATAGTCTTCATAAGGCAAATCCAACACTAAAAGGAGAACAATCAACATGACAGGAGTGAGGATAATTGGTGAAAATAACAAGCCTGGCTTCTTCCGGTTGATTTTTTTCGCTAAAAAGTAAAAAAGAACGGTGATGATTAAATAAAATATCTTGGGAACCATCGTCTTACTTCACCGCTCTTTCTTGCTAGTATCTTTTCTGAGATAACACCTGTCGATATCATCATAAGAGCCGTGCCACTAACAACAATAAATAGGATAACGAGCCCTTTGATGCCAAACATCCATGAATATTGCATAAATCCCACTACTGCCGGAATAAAGAATAACAACATCTCTGAAATGAGAAGCGCTGCACCTGCTTCAACCCAACTTAGTTTAATCCAGCCTGATTGAAGACCGAAAAATAATAAAACCATACCGATAATGCTTCCTGGAATAGGGATATGGGTAATTGCTACGATCCCTTTGCCAATCCAGGTAAAAGCAATAATTAAACTGATATTCAGTAAAATCGTTAGCCACTTTTTCAAGCAGCAACACCTCCGAGATAAATGTATAATATATTCTTCATTTTACTCGGACTATAACGATTCATAAAATACATAAATGTAATCAAAACTATTCCATAAAGTTATAGTTAAGGTTTTTCCTTCTGAACATATGTAATAAACTCCCGGGCCGCAAAAGAAAGATACTTATTCTTTTTGTAAATTAATCCCAGTTCCCAATCAATTTGCGGCGAGGTGATGGAAACAACTGAAATTCGATCCTTAAACCGATTGGCGACCGACATCGGAACAACAGATATCCCAAATTGTGCAACTACCATCTCACCAACGATGTCCCATAAAGAACTTTTATAGACCACATTTGGTTCAAATCCGGATTGCATACAGGCCTGCTTGACCACATCATGAAGAACATAATCTTCAGTAAAAATGATAAAAGATTCCTTCTTTAAATCGGATAATGGCACAGATTTTCTTCCTGACAGCCAATGTTCTCTATCTGCAATAACAACGAGTTTTTCCGATAATAAAGGGATGGAACCAAACAATTCGGAGTGAACCGGCAATACGGTAATCCCCAACTCAACTTCTCCTTGTTCTACCTTCTGTTCTAATAGTTTTCCACTATATTCGACCATTTGCAGATCAATTTGCGGATAGTTCTTCCTGAAGCCAGCAAGCACATAAGGAAACAACATCACACCCAAAGTCGGCATTAGTCCCATTTTGATGGTTCCTGTTCGCACATGAACCAGCTCGTTAACAGATGAATGTAAATCCTCTACCATGTCCAAGATCTTCAATGTCCGTGCAAATACCACCTTCCCAGCATCTGTCAGTTCCACAATTCGTTCTGAACGATCCAACAGCGTTACCTGCAGTTCCTCCTCCAAGCTTTTTATCATTTTGCTGATCGAAGGCTGAGATACATGCAATACTTGAGATGCCTTCGTAAAATTTTTTTGTTTCGCTACTTCTGCAAAATATGTAAGATGTTGAATATCCATTTTTTAACTCCCCACAGCTTGATTTATATTTTTTATCAACTGTTATATAAAGTTTACCTAAGATTTGACTGGATAAAAAGCGGTTTGTGAGAATAGCTTACTATTTGATTTTAATGCAGTTTGTTAAAGGCTGTTTTCGCTGGTAAAATGGCAGTATTCCAAATTTGAATTCTCCCTTAAAATTCTTTAAAGTAATAGAAGTAAATAAAAATCTTCAAAAAATAAGGAGTAATGTATATGAACAATAAGATTAGGCTAGGAATCGTTGGCTACGGAAACTTAGGTAGAGGTGCAGTAGAAGCAATAAAACAAACTCCTGATCTAGAATTAGTCGCAGTTTTCACTAGGAGAGAGCCTAATACGCTTGATCTAAATGTAACTGGTGTGAAAGCTTTACATATATCAGAGGCAAGTAATTATCAAAATGAAATTGATGTTATGTTGCTTTGTGGAGGATCAGCAACAGACTTACCTGAACAAACCCCACACTTTGCCAGCATGTTCAACACGGTAGATAGTTACGACACACACGCTAAAATCCCTGAATTTTATCAATCTGTAAATGAAGTAGCAACCAAACACAATACAACTTCTATTATCTCAGTAGGTTGGGATCCGGGTTTATTCTCTATCAACCGTGTGATGGCTGATGCGGTTTTACCTAATGGTGAAAACTATACATTCTGGGGCAAAGGCTTAAGCCAAGGACACTCTGATGCTGTAAGAAGAGTTAATGGCGTAAAAAATGGGGTTCAATACACAATCCCATCTGAACCGGCAATTGAAAAGGTCCGCAGTGGTGAAAATCCAGAATTAACAACTTCTGAAAAACATCGTCGCGTATGTTATATTGTTGCAGAAGAAGGGGCAGACCAAGCCGCAATCGAAAATGAAATCAAAACCATGCCAAACTACTTCGCTGATTATGAAACAGAAGTGAACTTCATTACAGCAGAAGAATTAGAACGTGATCACTCCAAAGCACCACATGGCGGATTTGTTATACGAGGCGGAAATACTGGCGATAACAACAAACAAATTTACGAGTTCTCTCTTAATTTAGACAGCAATCCTGAATTTACTGCTAGTGTTTTAGTCGCATATGCAAGAGCAGCACACCGATTAAGTCAAGAAAAGCAGTTCGGTGCAAAAACGGTGTATGATGTCGCACCAGGTCTTATTTCACCGCGTTCACCAGAAGAATTAAGAAAAGATCATTTGTAGGATTTTGTAGGATATTAATGCAATTAGAAAAGCACCCCCTTTCGTAGATGAAGGGGGTGCTTTTGTTTTATGTACCTAATGAATATTCTGCTTCCTAAAATTACCGCCCCTCACTTCTGATACATCATATACCGTCACAAAGGCAGTTTCATCAATTTCTTGGATGATTTCTTTTATTTTGCTATCTTCCAAGCGGTTAATAACACACGTGATTTCTATAAATTTTTCTTCGGAATAACCACCGTAAGCTTCTTTATACGTTGCACTTCTACCTAAGCGATCGCGTATGGTCTCTACCATTAATAAGGGTTGATCCGTGATAATTTTAAACGTTTTCGAGCCGCTTAAACCTTCTTCAACGATATGAATCACTTTAGATGCAATATAGTAAGCAATTGCCGAGAGAATTGCCCCTTGAAGGCCGAAAACGGTTGAAACGAAAATAAACACAAATGCGTTTAAAAAAAGAATAAAATCACTTGTCCCAAACGGTAATTTTCGGGAAAGCAATACGGCTAGCATATCAATTCCATCTAATGCCCCACCATTACGCAAGGCTAACCCCATCCCAAAACCAAGGATAATACCGCCAACAACGGTAACTAACATGGTATCTCCTTCAACAATCGCCGGGATATGGTGCATGATGCTTGTACCAAAGGCTAGTGAAGCTATGCCGAGAATCGAATAAATAGCGAAACTTTTACCAATTTGTTGATATCCTAACCAAATAAAAGGGATGTTAATGACTACAATTAGAACGCCTAATGGTAATCCAAATAATTGTGACCCAACGATACTAAGTCCCGTCACACCCCCGTCAGACACATTGTTTGGGATTAATACCGCTTCAAGTCCGTAAGCTGCTATAAATCCCCCAATGATAATTATTAATCCTCGTAAAATCATTTTCAGTCTATTGGATCTGCGCTTTTTTGTTGTGTTCATATAATTCCTCGCTCTAAATAATTTATTTCTCATTAAAGCTTACCATAAAAATTGTTTTTTTAACCATTACGGCATCTTGGCATACGAATTTTTCACGGCAGATCAACATTAAACGAAAATATATCGGCCTTAGCACAAAAAAGATACAAATTCCCTTTTCTATTGCTTGCTTAACAGGCGTCGTTCCAGTGAAATAAGCATACTCAGAACGGTCGCTAAAAACAGAAAATTTTCAACAATAATTTTAACTAGCATTAGTAATCAAAAGTAGTACAATGGCAGTAAAGGCTTTCATTATACTAATTATTATTTTTTATTATTCAACATTACATTAAGGGAGAGGACCTCTTATGAACAACAATGAACACCGTGTAGAAAAGGATTTTTTAGGGGAAAAGGAAATACCAATGAATGCTTATTATGGTATTCAAACAATGCGGGCTGTTGATAATTTCCCAATAACAGGATATCCAATGGACGAGGCTTTAATTAAAGCGTTTGCCATCGTTAAAAAAAGTGCAGCATTAGCGAACAATGAAGTCGGACAATTGGATAGAAAAATTGCCGATGTAATTGTAAAAGCATCAGATGAAATTATCGAAGGCAAATTACATGATCAATTCATTGTTGACCCAATTCAAGGCGGCGCGGGTACATCCATTAATATGAATACAAATGAGGTCATCGCAAACCGTGCATTGGAATTAATCGGTGATCAAAAAGGCAATTATACATTCATAAGTCCAAACTCACACGTCAATATGGCGCAATCAACCAATGATTCATTTCCAACAGCGATTCATCTTTCCACACTAGCAAAATTAGACCAATTGCTGCTAGTAATGGAAGACTTGCATGCAGAGTTTCTTAGAAAAGCAACAGAATTTGACGAAATCATCAAAATGGGTCGCACGCATTTACAGGATGCTGTACCAATTCGATTAGGTCAGGAATTCAAAGCCTATGCACGTGTGCTTCGCCGTGATATTAACCGCATTAGTAAAACTCGCGAAAATCTATATGAAGTGAACATGGGTGCAACAGCAGTAGGTACAGGCTTAAATGCCGATCCAGATTATATCGAAAAAGTCGTCGATTACCTTGCACAGTTTAGCGGACAACCAATCAAAGGCGCAGAAAATCTAGTTGATGGCACACAAAATACAGATTGCTATATGGAAGTATCATCTGCACTGAAAAACTGTATGATGAATATGTCGAAAGTTGCAAATGACTTACGAATGATGGCTTCCGGTCCACGTGCTGGCTTAGGAGAAATCAACTTACCTGCAGTTCAACCAGGGTCATCCATCATGCCAGGTAAAGTAAATCCAGTAATGGCAGAAGTGGTAAACCAAAGTGCCTTCCAAGTAAATGGTAATGATTTAACAATTACTTCAGCTTGTGAAGCAGGACAATTTGAATTAAATGTCATGGAGCCAGTTATTGTCTTCAACTTACTGCAATCCATTAAAGTTATGACAAACGTATTTAACGTATTCCGCGAATATTGTTTACGTGGCATTACAGCGAATAGTGATCGAATGCAAGATTATGTGAATAATAGTGTTGGTATTATTACTGCGATTAACCCGCATGTTGGTTATGAAACAGCTGCAGTTATTGCAAGAGATGCCATCCGTACGAAACGACCAGTTCGTGAAATCGTATTTGAAAAAGGCATACTAACAGCCGAGGAACTTGATACAATCCTGCAACCAATCGAAATGACACATCCAGGTATTGCAGGAAAAGAGCTCTTAGATCAAAAACGTAAGGAAAAAGAATTAGTAACTAATTAAATTAGATATGGTGCCAGTCCCCACTGCTGCATTTCTAGAATAATGAAGAGCAACGCAGATTTATTAACGTTGCTCTTTTGAATTTAGCACGCAATAATGTAATAACAAATTGAAGTAGGTTAACCTCCCCTAATATTTTCTCCCATCGAATGATGTTTTCTAGGTTCCGTATCTGTATTAGATGATTTATGTTGGTCAGGATTTGAATTAGCTCTTTTTCTGCGTTTTGAATCTGTGAATGCACCAATAAGTACCATTGGTAACAAGAAGATACCAATTATTAACCAAAACATATAATCAATCCTTTTTATTATTATTCATTATGAACAACAAATGTCCCTAATACTTCTTTATGCTTTTTCCGCTATTCTGCTCTTTTAATGTAGCCAGGTCCAATTATTGATAAATTATGTTTAAGGTGTTGAAACAATCTAGATCTATACCATCTCTTAAGCAGTTCCTAACACTTATAACCACAAAAATTAAACTATAGACAAACGAACCTGTCCTTTTTAGTAACACAAAACCCCATCCCACATACAATGCTTCTAGGCAACTGTTTGGAGGTGTTTATATGGTTGAATACATTAATCAAATCCTAACCAATTGGAAAGGCAAACCTTTAGAGAGCGCAAAAAAGCTAATTAAAAAGTACGGACATCCCCAAGAAATAACAATGAACAGACTTATTTGGTATCATAATGGGCCATGGAAGCGGACAATCATTTACCGAGAGACGATCCCACATAATTTTCCTCACCCGCATCCCGATTTTTTAGAGCAAGTGATTGACTATCGGGTACCACTCCACTTATATGATGATATAGCCGCATTTGATGGAAGTACTACCATCTATCGCACAAAAGGAGAAATCTCAGCAATGTGCGATATGGAAGCAATGAATCTATTATCGCTGAATGTGCTAAACGATATTGTTATGGGGCGTTGTGATGTAGAACAAGCAAAAATATTTCTAGCACGCACAGCATATATGTATCTTAAGATGGACGTAGCTTCACCATATACAGAGGGACTCCTTTTTCAAAAACAACACAATACCGGAGATCCTGGTATTATTTATTTTGAATAAATTATCCATAGCCAAAAATTTAAAAATCACCTTTCCGCTGAAAAAGGTGATTTTTCATTACCAAACTGTATTAAATGAATATTGTTCTTTCTAAAAAAGGACAATTCACCTCAATTGGCGAATTGCCTTCCATTAAAAAGTTTCTTTTCAGCTTAGATTGAATCAACAGCTTCCTTAATCGGTGTCGCCCCAGTCACAACCTGAAATTCCTTCCCAATCGCTTTCTCATTTTCTAAGCTAGCAACGATAACGCTTGCCACGTCTTCTCTAGGAACCTCATCTCTATCCACTTCGACTGCTGCCGTGACTTGACCGGTTCCTTTATTATTTGTTAACAGGCCGGGATGGATAATCGTATAATCCAAATTTGCCCGTCGCAACCATTCATCTGCATAATGCTTTGCTGCAACATATGGTGCAAATGATGAAGGTGCAGCCTGAATTGCTTCACGTGTGGTGTCAAACGAACTAATCATAATGAACCGCTTCACACCAGCAACCTTGGCAGCCTCAATTGTTTTTACAGCACCATCCAAATCCACCATAATGGTTTTGTCTTTCCCCGTGTGTCCGCCAGAACCTGCCGTGAATACGATCGCATCGACTCCCTCAGCAGCCTTTGCAATCGGCTCGATGTCCTGTTCCAGATCCGCCATTACAGTTTCCGCACCTAAATTTTCAAAGAAGGACGCTTGCTCCTGCTTCCGAATCAGTGCCCTCGCTTCCAAGCTATCACTATCCTGAATAAGTGATACAAGATGTTTTCCAATTTGGCCATTTGCCCCTACTACGAGAATTTTCATTTTTGCTCCACCCTTTCTAAATATGATCGATTCTTTAGCCTAACTATACCTTCTATTGTAGCAATTATTTTCCTAAGCAACCAACCTATTCCTACTTCTCCACCTTCTCCAATTCACTCACAAATGCTGGCTTCCGCTGATAGGTTTGCTTTAGTTCATGAACCATGTCACAAAATTTTGATTCCCCACACGCCTCTTCATATGCTTTCAATTTGCGGCACACGTGACGGTACTCCTTCCTTTCCGACGCTTCCTCCGCTTCCCATTTAATATACCCTGTAAACATATCCTCAACCTTATCCTTATAATCGTCCAACAAGTACGGATAAAGTTCTAGAATAGTAGATGGTGATTGTTCGCAATATTTAAGAATTTTATCGCTCTGATTTTCAGCTTTTGCGATGTATTCATATACATGTGGCAAGTAGCCGGATTTATTTTCAAACTCAGCAAATATTCCCTCAATGACAGGCTTCCATTCGTCTGGAGAATATAAATCTTTCAACTTACCATATGCTTCATATTGATTATCATAAACAAACTCGATTAGGACTTCTTTTTGTTTGTCAACATCTTCTAGCGCTTCATATACCTGCAACCGATATTCTTTCCACTTTTTAATGAGGCCAGGGAAGTTGCTGTCGTTTTCCTCTCCATCCTCACAAATTTTTAATGCAGATGCATAATTTCCATTGGCCATTTCTTTTTCAATCGCCTTTTCCCTAAACTCATCAAAATCCATATTGTCCCTAATAAGCTGTTCCGCCTTCTCTGACTCGCCATTTCGCTCCAAGATTTTCAATTGCAGTTCTTTAATTGACTGTTGATCGTCATCCGATGACCAAGATGAGCTCGTTGAAATTTCCCTTAAAAGCTTATCCAGTGTCTCCTCCAGCTTCTGTCTGGCGGTGGACCGGGCAGAATAAATCGTACACACATCCAGTAGTTCATAACGCGTATCGTCCCAGCCGTCATATCGCTTGTGTGTTGCTTCCTTTAAGATCAGTTTAAACATATTATCTTGTACACGGTGATTTGTAGATAGAAGTGCCATAGAAGATGCGTCTTTTAGAAGGGTAATGCTTTGATTAATGATATAACCGATATCCCCACCGGAGTCATCCGCATATTGAAACATGTCAATCGCAATAGAAACTACCGCAATGCCCAGACGAATCGCAGTCTCCTCTTCCCCATTGACAAGCTTATCCCGGCCTTTATCAAGCACCATTTCCGCTCCCTGAAGTGCAGCATGAACATTTCGCCAGGAGATGAACCCTCGTCTCTTATTCTCATTTATGTACTGTCGAATTAATTGTTTACTAGCCTTCACTTCATCGTTAGGGCTGATTAGTTTAAATTCCACTTTCTTCTCCACATTCTCATCCCCATCGATCAAATCCATGACTAATTCAACCAATTCTGCTTTTGTAAGCTTCGAAACTTTTTTATGTAAATCCAAATTACCGGACTCCTCTCCAGAAAAAACGGTTTATTCCTTAGTTTACCATAATATATAGAATGTTTTGAAGGGACAGAGGATGGAAAGGTTGCCCACGGACTTATAGATGTATAAAACATCTCCAGTGAGGGAAGCTTGAGAAAATAAGTTAGGAGTGATTTTGTGGAGGAAAGCAACTCAAATGAATTGTTCAACAAAAAGCAAATAGAGCCGAGTGATGATCGAACCGCCTACAACATTTATCAAGGTGAAATGCTGGTTGCAGAGGTTCGAGGAACAGATCCATCCAACCAAACCATTATTCCAAAACGTGTGTTATCCGACTATGAGGAATCAAAGCTTTTTGAATATGCTAGCAATATAGGGAGTTAGTAAGAAACATGGACAAAGTTTTACTTTCTAAAAGATTATTTGTTTTGGCACAAAATCTATAAACTGCGACGTAACTATAGAATCGCTCTCCGCCGAACTCTTGATCAGGTTGATGTTTCGCGTTTCGGGTTGATGTTCTCGCGTTCGGGACGATGTTTTCTCGCTCGCGCCGATGTTCTCGCGCTCGGGACGATGTTTTCTCGCTCGCGCCGATGTTCTCGATCTCGCGCCGATGTTCTCGGATTCGCGCCGATGTTTCGCGTTTCGCGCCGATATTCTCGATCTCGCGCCGATGTTCTCGCGCTCGCGCCGATGTTCTCGCTCTCGCGCCGATGTTCTCGCGTTTCGGGCCGATGTTCTCGCTCTCGCGCCGATGTTTTCCCGCTCGCGCCGATGTTCTCGCGTTCGCGCCGATGTTTCGCGTTTCGCGCCGATATTCTCGATCTCGGGACGATGTTTTCTCGCTCGCGCCGATGTTCTCGCGCTCGCGCCGATGTTTTCCCGCTCGCGCCGATGTTTTCCCGCTCGCGCCGATGTTCTCGCTCGCGCCGATGTTTTCCCGCTCGCGCCGATGTTCTCGCGTTCGCGCCGATGTTTCGCGTTTCGCGCCGATGTTTTCCCGCTCGCGCCGATGTTTTCCCGCTCGCGCCGATGTTCTCGCGCTCGGGACGATGTTTTCTCGCTCGCGCCGATATTCTCGATTTCGTGCCGATGTTTTCCCGCTCGCGCCGATGTTCTCGCGCTCGCGCCGATGTTCTCGGATTCGCGCCGATGTTTCGCGCCGATATTCTCGCTCTCGCGCCGATGTTCTCGCTCTCGCGCCGATGTTTTCTCGCTCGCGCCGATGTTGCCTAGCTTGGGTTCAACCACTCAACCCACATTAAAGTGAAAGAAAGCGTCACAACAGGAATTTTCACTGTGTCGCATTTTTCTATCAACTACGAGGTTAAATAGCGACAAAAATTTACAAGTGACCAAAAAAGGCACCTTGTTCAAGGCGCCTTTTTTTAGTCTTTATTTTTCTAGCCACTCATCAACCAATTCCTGATTTTTCTCCACCCATTTGGCTGCACCATCTGCTGGGTCGTTTGCTTCGTTGACCATACTCATCAGCTCGCCAATTTGGTCATCATTCAGTTTCCAGTTTTTCAGCCATTTGTCCACCTTAGGAAAATCGTCAGCAAATCCATGGCGGGTAGCATGATAGATCTTTTCTGCCTCGCCATACGTTTTTTTCGGATCATCCAAATACTTCAAATCCATTTCCGAAAATACGCGGTGCGGACTCCAAAGCGGTGCAACAATAGGCTTGTTATTATCTATTGCCTTGCCGATTGACGCAATCATCGCCGATTCAGAACTTTGGATCAATTCAAAGTCAAGATCATACTCATCTATCATTTCACCGGTTACTACCATTGTTCCAGCTCCAGGTTCAAATCCTGTTATTTCGCCTTCAAATTCATCCTTATGGGCATTTAAATCCTCAATACTATTAATATCTTCCATGTATTCAGGCACAACCAAACCGACTTTAGCATTATCATACCAGGATTCTTCAGAGAAGTTGGCTTCATCTTGATAGCGCTCTAAATAACTGGCATCCTGTATTGGCAACCATACCTCAGGACTGACATCAAGGTCACCATTCGCAACACCTGCCATCTGTGCTCCCATGTCCAATAATTTTAACTCCAAATCGTAGCCTTCATCTTCTAAAATGACCTTCCACATGTTTGTAACAGCGACATTCTCTGCCCAATTGATTTGTCCCATTTTAATCGTTTGCACTTCATCTGTTTCACTTGAATCCTTTTCCTCTCCATTACTTGTACTTCCACATGCCGTGAGCACCACTAACAAAATAAACAGAATACCCACGTTCAGCTTTTTAAAAAACATTAAATTCATACCTCTTTTCATGTTGGTTATTTGTCTTCTTTTTCCGGATTTTTCGGTAAAAATTCAAAAATATCCCCTGTACGTATGCTGGACGTTAATCGTTCCAGCCAGCGATAATACACCTTTGACGATTCAAGCAATTCATAATCCGCTTTTACTTCTTCTCGTATATCTCCTGTAACGGTATCATCGTCCAAAATTTCCTGAAGATCTGCCTCAGCATGACTGATCGCTTCCATGTTCATATTTACCTCTCGCTCCCACATCTGACAATAGAATGACATAAACGAGCGGAAAAAGTCCTTCTCTGCTACGTACGTATGTTTTCTAGAACCCCGCTGAAATGTTTTTTTCACCATCCCATTATCCTGAAGTTTACGGACGCTTGTACTCATGCTTGGTTTACTCATCCCGAGCTCTTGGCGCATTTCATCCAGATTCATTTGCTCTTTAAAATACATCATCGCATACAATTTCCCAGCGGATGGCGTCACTCCATATAAGTCCATTGTTTCAGAGATGGCACCAATCACTTGATCTTTTGCTTGTTCAAGTTTTTGTCGTACTTGTTCGTCATGCTCTTCTTGCTCATCCAGCATTTCTTCACCCCCATATCGTTAAATAAATTAAAATTGTTAAATTTTTTCTTTACGAACTTAATATTAACGTTTTAAAAATTATTGTCAAATCTTGACCTGCAATAGATACATTCACATTCTACGTGATGATAGGATTCAAGAGAATTTTAGGATTTTTCTTTTTGACAAATAAAAATTATCATGTTACATTTTATTTTGTTCAAAACGTTAAATTTTTTCTTAACAAAATTAATATAGAGATTTAGGAGGGGTTACTTTGACCATGAAGCAACAATATATTAATGGTCAATGGGTCGATTCCATCTCAAAAAAAACAAGAGAGATTATCAATCCATTTAATCAAGAAGTTATTGCAGTTGCAGCAGAAGGAGATATAGCGGATGCACAAATGGCAATCGCCGCTGCCAGAAAAGCGTTCGATCTCGGTCCTTGGCCGACAACGCCAGCTACTGAACGTGGCAGGATCGTTGGCAAAATTGCTGATTTCATTGAACGCGATAAAGAGGAATTAGCAGAGCTCGAGTCCCTAGATACCGGAAAAACAGTCGAGGAAAGCCGTGGGGACATGGAAGATATTGCTGGCGTCTTCCGCTATTATGCCGAAATAGCAGATAAAGATGGTGGAGAAATTATTGATTCCCCAATACCGAATTCCGTTAGTAAGGTGGTTAAAGAACCGGTTGGTGTATGCGGACAAATCACACCATGGAATTATCCATTACTGCAAGCGTCCTGGAAACTTGCACCAGCACTGGTTACCGGCAACACGTTAGTGATCAAGCCAAGTGAAATCACACCGCTTACCCATGTGAAAGTGTTTGAATTAATTGAAGAAGCGGGCGTACCAGCAGGCGTTGCAAATCTAGTTCTCGGAGCGGGAAATACAGTTGGTGCCGAACTTTCCAATCATGTTGATGTCGATCTTATCTCATTCACTGGCGGGATTCAAACCGGGAAAAAGATCATGCAGGCTGCAAGTGTTAATGTGAAAAAACTTGCATTAGAACTTGGCGGAAAAAATCCCAATGTTGTCTTCGCCGATGCTGATTTGGAAACAGCCATTGACCAAGCAATGAATGCGGTCTTTTTCCACGCCGGGCAAATTTGTTCAGCTGGCACTCGATTGATTGTGGAAGAAAGCATCCATGATGAATTTGTTCAGCAATTAGTAGAGCGGGTCAAAAACATCAAACTTGGCAATGGTTTTGATGAAACAACCCAAATGGGACCGCTTATTTCTCAGGAACATTTAAACAAAGTAACCAATTATGTGGAAGCAGGCATCAAGGAAGGTGCAACTGTTGCCGTTGGTGCCAAGCGTCCGAATGATCCAGCATTGCAAAATGGCTTTTTCTACTTGCCTACCATTCTAACCAACTGTACAACTGACATGAGCGTTGTTCAGAATGAAGGGTTTGGTCCTGTCATTACGGTAGAGAAATTTACGACAGAAGATGAAGCTATCAATCTAGCAAATGACTCGATTTACGGGTTGTCCGGCGGGGTTTGGACAAAAGACATAGCCAAAGCAGAACGCTGTGTGGCCAAGATGCGAATGGGCACGGTCTGGATCAATGATTTTAACCTGTACTTCCCGCATGCACCTTGGGGTGGTTTTAAACAATCCGGCATTGGCCGCGAATTAGGAAAAACCGGGCTGGAAGAATACCAGGAAACGAAACATGTCTTCCATAATCTGAAACCAGAGCCAATTAATTTCTTTTAATGACTTTTTTTAATATAAACATAGATTTTCAAGGAGGTATTACAGATGAAACAAACATATGATTATGTAATCGTTGGTGGCGGTAGTGCAGGGTCTGTACTCGGCAACCGTCTAAGTGCAGATAAATCGAGCAGTGTTCTTGTCTTGGAAGCAGGGCGCAGTGATTATCCATGGGATCTGTTTATTCAAATGCCAGCAGCTTTGATGTTCCCGTCAGGCAATCGTTTCTATGACTGGATTTACGCTAGTGATCCTGAACCTTACATGAATGGACGACGTGTCGCTCATGCTCGGGGGAAAGTACTCGGAGGATCGAGTTCCATTAACGGGATGATTTACCAGCGCGGTAACCCAATGGACTATGAACGATGGGGATCTGTTCCAGGTATGGAAACGTGGGACTATGCCCATTGCCTGCCATATTTTAAACGACTAGAATCCACTTTTGGAGCAGATTCATCTGATGAGTATCGTGGTCACCACGGTCCAATTAAACTAAAGCGCGGACCTGCCACGAACCCTCTATTTCAAGCCTTTTTTGATGCTGCTGTAGAGGCTGGTTACTCAAGAACACCCGATGTGAATGGTTTTCGTCAAGAAGGATTCGGACCATTTGATAGTCAAGTGCATAATGGCAGACGAGTCTCCGCTTCACGTGCATATTTGCGTCCTGCAATGCGACGCAAAAACCTTACAGTGGAAACACGTGCTTCTGTTACCAGTATCGACTTTGATGGCACCCGAGCAAATGGTGTGACATACCAAAAAAATGGGAAAACATATCATGTTCGAGCAGGAGAAGTTATCCTTTCTGGTGGTGCGTTCAACACGCCACAACTCCTTCAGTTGTCGGGTGTGGGAGACGCTGACCATCTGCGCTCTCTTGGCATCGAACCAGTCGTTGACCTTCCTGGTGTAGGTGAAAATCTCGAGGATCATCTTGAAGTATATATTCAGCACGCTTGTCCGCAGCCTGTTTCAGAACAGCCTAGCCTAAATAAAGCAAAAATGCCTTGGATCGGCTTACAATGGCTACTCGGACGTACTGGCCCAGCAGCATCTAACCATTTTGAAGGTGGCGGTTTTGCCCGTTCGAATGATGATGTTGATTATCCGAATCTGATGTTCCATTTCCTTCCGCTTGCGGTTCGATATGACGGACAAAAGGCGGACACGGAACATGGATTTCAGGTGCACGTTGGACCAATGTATTCCAACTCTAGAGGAAGCCTGAAGATTCGTTCACGTGATCCTTTTCAGCACCCAAGTATCGTATTTAACTATCTGTCTACCGAGAAAGATCGCCAGGAGTGGATTGAAGCAATACACGTTTCCAGAAAAATCCTTTCGCAGTCGGCGTTAGCGCCCTACAGCACAGGCGAAATTTCACCTGGTCCTTCTGTTCAAACGGATGAGGAAATTTTGGAGTGGGTAGCGAATGATGCTGAAACTGCACTCCATCCGTCCTGCACGGCAAAAATGGGCCCTGCTTCAGATCCAATGGCTGTCGTAGATCCGCTAACCATGAAGGTTCATGGACTAGACAACGTACGGGTAGTTGATGCTTCTGCTATGCCACATACGACCAATGGAAATATCCATGCACCGGTATTGATGCTGGCAGAAAAAGCAGCAGACATCATCCGTGAACAAAAACCGATGAAGCCGGAGTATATGGATTACTACCGTCATCGAGTGCACCCAGCGGAAGCAGGCACAGCAGTAAAGTAAGTCAAAGATAACATGTTAGGACTAGCCCTCCAGCATTATGAATAATTTAACGCATTATGGTTACTTTAAAAAATGAAATTGTTGTATGGGAAAAAGGTATTTAACTTATGTTTACCCAATATCCTTACTTTAATCTATTTAGCAACAATTTAATGTGTCAAAATGTATACTGGAGGGAATAATGTGGTTAAAGATTCATATGCTCCAAAGAAAAAGAATAATAAGGCTAAAAGATCCGATGAACACAGAAGAAACAAGGGAAAATCTAATGCAAGAAATACAGAGTCTTGATGTGAACCATGGAGACGGGTACATCAAACTCTCGTAATAATGAATGACAGATCACAAAAAAGGGAAGTCCAGTTAAAAACTGCTGACTTCCCTTTTTTGTATCTAACATTTTGATAAATGCTTTCACACTCATCGACATGTGTTTTTTCATAGGCGTATATTGTCATATCGGGCTATCATAAATGTGTTTTGTATAGTTCGATAACTTCTAAAGCCGCGCGCTCTGCTGACCGAAGCGCCCCTTCAAGGTGTCCTCCATGACCAGAAGATGTTTCTGTACCAGCAAAAATAATCTTCTTTTCCCACGCACCAGTATTTGCCGGTAGACCATAGTTTGGAAAATCGTTAAGTGGTTTGCAATCATCGTCAACCGCAGTTTCGGGATCGCAGGACCAATCCTTGTATAGAAGGGAAATCGGTTTTTCAGCGGTTGGACCAAAGAGACGAGTTAATTGGTCAATGACAAGTTTGAGAACCTTTTCCTCCCCCAGCTCATGGCGTATCTTTGCAGGGATTCCGAAAAAACCAAAGAGTGCACCATTACCTGTATCTGGTGATGCATCATGGATCTCTTGCAAAGGACCACACCAACTAGTTACTTGGCCAGAAAGTCCATCTTCTCGCCAAAAGGGACGATTATAAACCGCAACTGCCTTGGCCTGTCCCGCCATCCATGTGGGCTTATTTACCAAGCTCGTCATAAGTTTGGAAGGAAGAGAAGGCGAAAATGCTATGTGATGTGCCACTATTCGAGGTGGCAGTGCTAAGATAACAGTTCCAGCAAGTACACTTTTCTTCGTTCCATCCTTGATGTCTGCTTCAAGGGTGATCGTTCCATCTTCATTCATCCGAATTGCTGTTACACGTGTATCCAATTCCACTGTCCCAGTAGGAAGTGTTGCTGATACGGCGTCGATGAGGGACTGAACCCCACCGGCGAGCCGAACCGATTTCTCCATAGCACCTTCTGGAAGAATATGCCGCTGTATGGGGGCATTTGGGGATTGTTCAAGAAGCATTGCTCCTTTCGTATGCTGCACGAATGTCTGTAATCCGAGTTCGCTAATAAGGCTAGAGATAACAGGCTCATGTTGCGGCCAGAACCATGTTGGTCCCAGATCATACTTGCCGAAGTCAGGTCTTTCATCTGCAGTCTTACTTAAAACCCTACCTCCGATTCGCCCTCGCGCCTCAAGAACTTTACAATCGATGCCCTTTGATATAAGCATAGATGCCGCACGAAGGCCGCTTAAGCCAGCCCCAACAATTATAATGGGATCATTCATATTCTTATCTCCAATCTAAAAATTTACTTTGTCCAAATCATTTGATTAGCATTTTAGCAAGTATAAGTAGCCACTAACTAGCTTCAAACCATAACTACAAAGAGACAGGTTCCTTTTCCAAACTTCCTATCCTACTATTTACACCAATCAGTCTTCCTCGTCTTCCGCTTTTTGAAACAAAGCTTCCGGTATCATTTCGAATCCCTCAATCACTGTATTTTCTTCCACTTCAATCATTAAGAAACGTTTTCCGTTGAAATGAACCTGGCGTACATATCTTAAGTCTTGTGGGCTAATGGAAACATTCGCTGCTTTCGTCTCGATTTTGATAGACTTTGACGTATATTTCGGTACGACGTTACTTGCTTTTAATTCATATGATTCATCATCAATCACCGTTTTAAAAGCAGATTCAACCTTTTCTGTATCGACATCTTCTACCCCACTCACTTTTAAAACTTTTTCCACATCTTTGTAGTCTAATTTCGGTACCTCTTCCTCTTCATTCTCCTCCACGACACGATGAATTTCATCATACACATTCGAAAGGGTGGATGTATTGATTTGGTCACCTGCAACATGCTTCACAATTTCCTCAAATACAATTTTATCCTCTGCAGCAGTCATCGTTTCTTCTGCATTTAATACTTCCTCGATAAAATGATAATTCAGTTCATACTTTTTTCCCGCCGAATAAAGGACATGGTTAACATCTGCAGCATTTTCCGTGAAACAAGGGAATAGAAATCCGGATACTGGAGCTTTCAGATTGATAATTGGATCAACGACAATATTGTACTTAAACTCCTTTTCAACATAGTCAAACAGTAATTCCTTTTTCGGATCTTGCGTTTTATTCATACTGCAAAGAATAAAAGAATGGGAATAAACGGTATCTCGTTCACTTTCCTCAGCCTCTTCATTGCGGGCCTTCATCGGTTTCATATATTCTCCCCGAATAAAGGTTACGACAATATCCATTTCATACTGCTTATCTTTTAGCATTTTTTCTACAAGACGAAGCATATGACCTTTCCACTCTTCTGTGTCGTTACTTAGCAGACCTTGATGAAGAATGAGCTGACTGCTATCCTCTACATCACGTTGAAATTTAAATTCAAATAATTTTTCGTCCAGTTGGCCTGTTAGCACTTTTTTAAAGTTGTTCATAAATAACTCTTTCTGCTCCTCTTCCAGCATGTCAAAAGGTAAACTTTCATGATGATAAATCTCACTCGACTCTTTCATGATGTACACATTAAAGATTTCATTGATTTTTAATAGATCATTATTTAATTTGAATTGTTTTCGAATATCGGCTATGTCTGTTTTATTCAATCTCGTTCCACTCCTAAGTCGGTTATCAACTTGTTTTCTTTGTCTATATATTTTATCATAGATGCATCCTATATCATTACCGAATGTTTCCCCTGGTGCTTGCTTGAATTAAATTCGTTCAACCCAAAAAGTATCAGTCCCTAAATTAGTAGGAACTGACACCAAATCATAACCACTCCACATCAATTCATCACATAATCCCCAGCACTCTCTATTTCCTCTTGCTGAAAACTATCTTCCACCGTCACTTCTTTCATTAACTCAATAAGTCGAGCGTGGTGGGTAAAGAAGATAACTTGCGTTTGTTTCGATAGCTCTAGTAAAATTTTCAACGTTTCTTTTGACCTTTCGTCATCAAAATGAACAAGTATATCATCGACGATTAGTGGAATGGGTTCATTTTCTATTACGGATTTTTCAATGCTTGCTATTCTTAGTGCTAGGTATAGTTGATCGGTCGTTCCGTCACTCATACCAGACACTTTCACTTTATCATTGCCGTTGCGAATCCCCATGATAACAGGTTGATCCTTTTCGTCAAAATCAACCGTAATGCCGTCAAATGAATGTAATGTAAGACGTTGAAAAATTTGACTCGCACGATTCATGATTGGACTCTGATTTTGTTCACGATAAAACTCAATACCTTTTTTAAGTAACAAGGAGGCTAATTTATAGTTTACATATTGGTCGGTGTAGTGTGTAATTTTTGCTAATACACTTTGCTTTTCTTCAGCTGCTTGAACTGATGCAAAGTTTGCTCCTTCAATTTTATCTTCGTATTCCTTTTTTACGACACCATGCTCTTGTTCGATAACCGATCTATTATTGTCTAAGTCATCTCGTTTTCGACTAAGCTCTTCTAACTCATTATCAATTAAGTCATTATTTGCACTCTTGGCCTCTTCTAGTAATTTATCCAACGTTAGGCCGTTTCCCACTTCGAGCAATTGTTCTTCTAATTGCACGATTTTTTCCGAATACAACTTTTTCTGTTTAAAGGCTGCTTCTACCTTTTCCAGTTCTTCTAATGTGTCACAATTTGCTTGCTCCATCAAATTGTTTAGTTTCGTATTTGCCTCTTTTATTTCGTTTTCGGCTGCTTGTTTATCCTGTTCATGTTGTTGTGCTTGCTGTTGTAAATGTTTAAGCTGCAAATTATCTTCTTTGGCTTGGTTCAATGCCTTGTATACGTTTGTTACGATCACATCCATTGCCATATCATCTGATGCTTGTATAAGGGAATGATCGAGACTGTTTACCTTTTCTTTAAATAGATTCATCCGCACTTTTGTTGATTTAATTTCTTTTTCAACCCGTTTCATTTCATCAAAACTACGAACACAAGCATCATACGTCTCTAATAATTCCTTTACAACAGTTGGGGAAGTATCAACAGAAAGCGTGAGTCCACGTAATGCGTTTTCCCATGCCTGCTCCCATTGTTCGATTTGCTTGATTGCCTCATTTTTTCGGTCGATTGCATATTCTAGCTTATTCTCTAAGTCATTAATGGAGTCTTGTAAATGGCTTCTGCGACTCTTTTTTTCTGTTAAATCTTTTCTCGTTTTTTCAGCCTGGTTAACAAGCTCTGTAAGTGTTGAATCATCAGAAACCACTTCAAGTTCGGCTAGTGTCGCTCTTAATGAAGCTTTTAACTCATCTCGCTTCTCTTCTAGTCTGTTGACTTCTTCCTGTCCCTTTTTAAATTCAGTTATGAGTGACAGGATGTGCTCATGTTTCTCCAGCCATTCTGTCATTTCTTCTGGTGTTAATGGTTCAATGTTAGCCGGACGCCATTCGTTCTTCCAGTCTTCATTCCATGTCTGTAATGTTGCTTCAACATGAGCATAATCCGTTTCTAATGTAGCTAGCGTCTTCTTACTTCCATCGATATCAGAAATGAGTTTATTTTTCTCCCCAAGCTTTTCCGCTTCTCTGCGCATCATGTCGGCAGTATCATCTGATTCACCCATGCTTTTTTCAAACGCTAAATCGAGTGGGAGTCCGTTAGTAAATGCCACGAGCTTTTCATCATCGATCGTATCATCGTTCAATTTGTTTCGGATGACTAACCACCCAGCATCACGATGGTTTCGTAATTGTTGCAAAACATCTTCGGTTGGAATATCTGCAAGTGATTCAAGTTCGCGAATCCGCGCCTCATTTACTTTAATTTTTTGTTTTTCCGCAAAGATCTTATCCTTCAATTGTTTAAGATCTTGGGCTAACTCCTGTTGTTTCTTCCCATATTTCTTTACAGTATTTGTTAAACTAGGAACCTTTAATTGCGTAATTTCTTCACTTGTTCCATTCCATAAAGAAAGCCGACGAATAGATTCATTGATTTCTTGATGCAAATGTTTCAGTTGGATCTGTTTTTCGTTTAGTTGTTCTTCCAATTTCCCTTCATTCTTCACGCGATTAATTGCCTGTTCCAATGCATCCACATCAACGGCATCACCGAGTTCAGCTAATGCAGTTGTTTGCTTGTTGAGGTCTTTGTTAATTGTAGCAACATCCGACTCAACGTTTTTCCGTTCTTGTTCTAGTAGTGGATAGTTATCACTTAGCTCTTGGATCGATTTCTTTTTTACTGCAGAAATACGATATTGATCAATACGATCCATGCTATCATTCGTTGCATCAATTTCTTTTAAAGCAGCAAGAACACGTTGCTCTAGTTGTCTCTGTTCCCCTTGTAAAGTTGGAAGCTGCTTGCAATCCTTTTGGTAGCCATCTACTTCCCGATTTAATGCTTCAATTTTAGCCTCTTGTTCGATGAGCCCCTCTGGGATTGATAGATTTTCTAGATCTTTTTCAACCTCCTCGATGTTGTCCACCGCATTTTTCTTCTTGGTTTGGGCCGATTCTAACCGTTCCAGATATTCTTTCCTGGTCTCTTCCGCACGTTCAGACAGATCTGGAACATGTTCTAGTTCATTACGTTTATCGATCATTTCTTGGCGTAGTGCTATTTTGGGCAATGTTTGTTTTAGGCGCCGATACTTCATTTCTTCCGTAGCTATTGTTTGAACTTCCTGTCTCAACGCTTCAATTTTCTTTTCCCCGTCCAGGTATCTTTGTTCCAGATCTTTCCATGCTTGTACCTTCAGTTGATTTTCAGAAATTTGTTTACTGAGGTCTTTTTCCTCTTTTATCGCTTGATTAATTGTTGGCTTTGATCCACTTTTTAAATAAAGGCTACGAGACGAGTTTTCTAACTCTTCCAACACATTCCGAAGCACACTGATACCTGATGCTGCGGAAAATAAACTCTCCCCAACATTTCCATCACTTTGAAGCAAACTTTCGCCACCCTCACGCAAGCGAACATGATCAAGAGCAAACATATTAAGGAACTGAGACTCCGTCATCCCATTTAGAAACATTTGTACAATATTTTCGTCCAATGGCTGTCCATCCATATCCAATACCGTATTTTTGCGACCTTTACGACGGATGAATGGCAATGTTTCCCCTTGCTTATTTTTCAACTGACCGCCGATCCTTAGTTTCTGATTGCTATGGAGAAACGAGTCATCTGTTTGTTGTGGAAATCCATATAAAAAGTTGGACACTGAACGTAGTATGGTACTTTTCCCTGCTTCATTTGGTCCATAAAGAATATGAAAGCTCTTATTGTCATCAAACAATAACTTATAATCCGTAAAATGTCCGAATGCTTCTAAGTGTAAATAGTCAAACCTCATTTCCTACACACCTGCCTTCGTTTGGATATGATACAAAATTAAATCCTCTACTTCTTTTAACCGATCCTTGACCGTAGACGTGTCTGAAAAATCCAATGCGTCCTCACCATTCTTCAATTCATATGGCAATGCATTGTGAATGTCAGTCAATTCCTCTAGTAGCAATTGTAACGCATCATCATCATACTTTACGTTTTCTAGAAATTCTAAGATGGTTGCAATAGGGGTGTGCTGTTCTTGTAGTTCATCCATATTAAGTAAACGAGTAGTTTTTATCTTTACTTTTTCGATCCAGATGTCTCCCATTTCTAAAGCTAGCGACCTGAGGTTATTGATTACATGGTCCTTCTGAACGATTAATTGTTGGTGTGCAGGACTAGAACCTGTGATATGAAAACGCACAGCCAAAAATCTCCCATCGGCCTGTTGTTGCAATTGTTCTAAGTGAGTTCTTGCTGCCTCGATGACGTCATCGATCGTTTCTGACATGGATGCATCAACTTCGCAAACCTCCCACCTTAGTACATCTAATGATTGATGTTCATAAGAATCAATATGTCCGTCTTTCACATGGACAATTGTACAGCCTTTATCGCCAGTCTCCCGAATATGTCTTCCTTGAATGTTACCCGGAAATAAAATGGCAGGATTTTGCTCATGCAATACCTCGCGTAGGTGAATATGTCCTAATGCCCAATAGTCATAACCCTTGGCTACGAGTTCCTCGACAGAACATGGCGCATAATTCTCATGTCCCTCCCGGCCAGTCGCACTCGTGTGTAAAATACCGATGTTTACGTATCCATCAAGCTTCCCAGGATATTCTTTTGCTAGGTTGTCCGTTACCGACCTTGAGGCAAACCCTTGTCCATGGATAGCTACTTTTAATTCCTCATCCACTTCCGTTGTTGCTTGATCCACAGGAAATGCCACGACATTATCAGGTAACTTTAATTCTTTTGTAATTAAACTTTGCGCGTCATGATTTCCTCGAATCAAATACACTTTTATATTCTCTTTTTGTAAGCGCGTCATTTGGCTGACAAAAAATAATCCTGTATTATAATCCTTCCAATCACCATCATAAAGATCGCCCGCAATAATAAGAAAGGAAACCTGTTGCTCAATCGCTTTATTAACTAAATTTATCAACGCTTCCCTTGTTGCATTACGAATTTCTTCAACTGGAGCACCTTCATACTTTTCTAGACCTCTTAACGGACTATCCAAGTGAATATCTGCTGCATGTATAAACGAAAAAGCCATAATACTCCTCCCTAACAATCTATTAACTCTAGTTTAATTGTAACAAATTATCCTTTTTCATCTAGCAAGAAGTGATCTATTCTTATTACCTATAAAGTAACTATTTGACATCATATCAAATTAATAAGTTTATTATTATTTTGAAATTAATGCAATAATTTGTCAACGGAGAACTATTCTGGGGATTTTTGAAATAAAAAGTTGGATTCGTGAGACAATAAGACAAAACTATCATTATAAATGTTGCCAACTACGAGCGACCAACAGAATAAAAACCACATGGTGACTGAAACTTTCATTTTCTGTTATGAATCAAATAAAATTGTTTAGCTAAATACAGCGGTGTATATGGCATGTCATTCCTAAGCCAAGCAATAATCACGCCGATTAGAGCAGCGGAATCATACCAAATTAGAATATCTTTCTGGATACCGGCTTTATGAATGCGGGAATCACTGCCCCTTCTCTCTACCCCGTAAATAATCCTATCTTCTAGCAACATTAATAGGCGATTTCTAAAGATTGGTATTCCTTTAGTCGAAAGGATGGTTTTATAAAAATTCGCATCTTCGGCTATATGTTCAAGAAACTCCGCCATCATTTTTTCCCAATCTAGTTTTTCCGTGGGTTGTTGGATAATCGTTGCTTGATCCAGCACATTGGAAATATCCACAATCATATCATCTGCTAGCTTTTCCATCATATCGGTTATGTCTTGATAATGCAGATAGAAGGTAACACGATTGACGCCTGCACGTTTTGTGAGGCTATTTACAGATATTTTTTCAATATCCATTTCCTGAAGCAACTCAATAAAGGCATTTCTAAGCAATTGACGTGTTCGAATAATGCGTGGATCTAGCTTGTCCTTGTTTTTACTCATCCTATAATTCCGCCTTTCTATAACTAATTGACCCTTCTGCGAACCAAATTAAACTACACAAATTAAATAAATGTAAACTAATAGACACTCTATAAATTATTGTATCTTGAAATCATTGTTTCTTAAACCTATAATTGAACTTATGTTTTTAATTATACAACACATTGTAAATTAGTTTTGAAAGGATGTTTGGATTGACAGAAAGTGCAGCAACTGAAAGCAGCTCTATAAAAAAGATCCCTATCTTAACCATTATGATTTTGGGTGCTTTTTTTACGATATTTAATCAAACGACGATGACTGTTGCCCTTCCGAAGTTAATGGAGTACTTTAACATTGAAGCTTCAACAGGGCAATGGCTTACAACGGGATATATGCTGGTAAATGGCGTGTTGATTCCGGTTACGGGTTTTTTAATGAAACGATTTACGACACGTCAGTTATTCTTGAGCGCGATGTTTGTTTTCCTTACTGGAACGATAGTATCGGCCATCGCACCTAACTTTTCGGTACTGCTCGCTGGACGGCTAATTCAAGCAGCGTCCACTGGAATTATGATGCCATTACTGATGAATGTCGTTTTGTCGCTTTTCCCTCCACATAAACGGGGAACTGCGATGGGTACTGTTGGACTTGCGATCATTTTTGCTCCTGCAATAGGACCAACACTTACTGGCTATATTTTGGATGCTTTTCCTTGGCAAGTCTTGTTTTACGGCATGATTCCTTTTATCGTTATTATTATTATCTGTGCCTTTATTTTTCTAAAAAATGTTTCGGAAACATCCCAGAGCAAAATTGATATGATCAGTTTAGTTCTTTCTACAATAGGATTTGGTGGACTTCTTTACGGATTCAGTGAGGCCGGCAATAAGGGTTGGTCCAACATAGAGGTAATCGTCGCTCTCACAGTCGGCGTCATTGCAATCGGGTTGTTTACATGGCGACAGTTGATTTCTAAACAGCCATTTCTCGACCTTAAAGCCTTTAAATATAACATGTTTACCTTGACTACGATCATTAATTGTGTGATTACGATGGTCATGTATGCAGATATGATTTTGCTGCCGCTTTACTTGCAAAATGCCCGTGGATTTACTGCTTTAGAGGCCGGAGTATTGATGTTACCTGGTGCACTTTTAATGGGGTTATTGAGTCCAGCTGTTGGAAAACTCTTTGATCGCTACGGCGCAAAATGGCTGTCGATTATTGGAACAGCGATCATCTTAGCTACAACTTATACTTTTACCGATTTGACAGACGCTACCGGCTATACGTTTTTGATTTTGCTGTATGCAGGACGACGCATCGGAATGGCGTTATTTCTAATGCCGGTCCAAACTGCAGGGCTTAACCAATTACCATCCAGCCTTCATGCGCATGGTACGGCTATCTCGAACACCGCTAGACAAGTAGCAGGTGCAATCGGTACTTCACTGCTTGTGACGATCATGACAACCAGAACCAACACACATCTAGAAGATCTCGCGACACATGGTGGATCAAATGGCCAAACACAAGCACATATGGTCATGGAAGCCTCCATCCAAGGAATTAACGACGCGTATTTAACTATTTTTATCTTTGGGATTATCAGTTTAATCCTATCCTTCTTTATCAAACGAGTAGAACAAGAAGCATAAGCGGGACATGGGGACAGGTTAGTTGTCCCACTTTCAACAATTTATTTCTAAACACAAAACTCCCCCTTCAGGTAAACAAGTATAATTCGCTTACCTGAAGGGGGAGCATATTTTTCGCCTTATTCACTACTAATTATATCATTAATTCTGTCCCGCATTTCCTTCGTATATCCTTGAAGTCCGCCAGTATGAATAAAGAGGACATTTTTCTGATCATCATAATTCCCTTGCTTAATTTCGTCCACCATTCCTCTGAAAGCTTTCCCTGTATATGCAGGATCTAAAACAATTCCTTCGCTCTTTGCAAAATCGATATAAAATGCCAGCTCCTCATCAGTGGCCTTTGCATATCCAATTCCAACGTATTCATCATTAATAAATATATCGTCAAAGTTATCTATATCTTTATCAATGTCTCTCAAAATATGGATAATGCTTTCTGTAAATACTTCTTTTGAATCATCAACAGAATAGCCAAGGATTTTCTTTTTTGAATCATCTTGCTTATTCCCATACCAAAGCCCCGCATACGTCCCGCCAGAACCAACTGCAATATTAATGGAATCAAAATGAATGTTCATGTCTTCTTCTTGTTTTTTTATCTCATCATAACAATTAATATAACCATATGAGCCAATTGCGTTAGAAGCACCTACCGGGATGACATATACCTTTTTACCTTGACGTTCTAATTCAATTTTCAGTTCTTCCATCGCGGCTTCACGTGAATGGCCATCACCAATCATGTGGACTTCGGCGCCAAGCATGTGATCCAAAAATAGATTGCCTTCAAATTCCTTTACTTCGCCTCTTAGAACTAAATGACATTCTAAATTCTCCATTGCACAAACAGCAGCAGTTGCTCTAGCATGATTTGATTGAACTCCTCCAGTTGTAATGACCGTATCATAGCCCTTATCAAGTGCATCTTTTATGGAATACTCCAGCTTTCTGACTTTATTTCCGGAAATTTCGGTTCCAGTAAAATCATCACGTTTTATAAAAATATTCTTTCCGAGTTTATGACTCGTTTTTTCTAGCTTTTGTATTGGTGTACTAAGGTTCGCTATGTTTAACTTTTGCATTTTCTCCATTCTACTTACCTTCCTTTCCCCAGAAAATTTCTTCCGGCGCCGATGTTCTTCACGTTCGGGACGATGTTCTATATTTGGCTCCGTTGGTTCTCGCATTCGGGACGATGTTCTATATTTGGCGCTGATGTTCTTCGCGTTCGGGACGATGTTCTATATTTGGCTCCGTTGGTTCTCGCATTCGGGACGATGTTCTATATTTGGCGCTGATGTTCTTCGCGTTCGGGACGATATTCTATATTTGGCGCCGATGGTTCTCGCGTTCGGGACGATGTTCTATATTTGGCGCCGATGTTCTTCACGTTCGGGACGATGTTCTATATTTGGCGCCGATGGTTCTCGCATTCGGGTTTAGGGGGGCTACTATTATCAAAATAACGATTAAATAACTTATTGAGTAATTTGATTTCACCATTATTCATTTTATCTAATTATACAATAACATTTTCTCGAAATAATGAAGTATCACATGGTCCCCCAGTTGACAATCATACAATGGATTTATGTAGCCGCTTTATCACACCTTCCGAAATGGACTATTGATAGATAAAATTGCTATAAGCTGATGATTCAATTCTTGGGTTGACGTCTCATATCCTTGCCGATGCCATTCAATCAAAATTCCTAGGATAGCATTTGTCTGATAGCTAATCAGATAGTCCAAATTTATGTCACGCTCAACTTCCAAGAATCCTTCATCCACGGAATCCTTCATAAACGAACGTATTGTGTCAAAAAGTAAATAATAGTACATCATCGGAATCCGTTCATCAAAGATAATTTGATAAAAATCTTGATAGTTTTTCACATGATGAAATATCTTAATCATGTCCGCTTCGATATTCTGAACAATGAAGTTCGTTTTATAATAAGGCTCCTCATATGATCGTCTTAAATCTTCCACAATAACTTCTAAGTAATGTTTTAAAACCTCATGAACATCTTTATAGTGCAAATAGAACGTTCCACGGTTAATTTTTGCCATGCGACACAGCTCAGCAATTGTAATTGATTCCAAAGGTTTCGATTTTAGCAAGGTTAATAATGCATGGCGTAAACTTTCTTGTGTTTTAATAATTCGTAAATCTTTTTTCACATTTTTCACCCCTTATTGAACACTGTTTTAACTAAGTGTCGATTACTCAACATGAAGTGTGTTTTCCGTTGTTTGTGCTTAATTTTCTTGTCCATTATAATAGTTAATGTACAGGTGTTCAATATTTTTATTGATTAATTTGGAGGGGAAGATAATGAAACTAAAAGACAAAGTGGCTATTGTTACTGGTTCTGCTTCAGGTATGGGCAATGAAATCGCAAAATTGTATGCTAAGGAAGGTGCAAAAGTGATTGTTGCTGACCTTAACCTAGAAGGTGCCGAAGCAGTAGTTAAAGAAATCACGGAAAATAATGGGTTGGCAAAAGCTGTTCAAGTAAATGTTGCAAAACAAGCGGACATTGATAACATGATTGATACAGCAGTAAATGAATATGGAACGTTAGATATTCTGGTTAATAATGCTGGAATTATGGATGGATTTGAACCTGTCGGAGATATTCTTGACGAGCGCTGGGACTTACTTTTTGATGTTAATACAAAAGGCGTTATGAGAGCAATGCGCAAAGCAATGCCTATTTTCTTAGAAAAAGAAAATGGCGTAATCATTAATACTGCCTCGACTGGCGGATTGAATGGAGCTCATGCGGGGGCAATATACGGAGCATCCAAACATGCGGTCATCGGCCTCACGAAAAATACCGGTTATATGTATGCACAGAAAGGTATCCGTTGTAATGCCATTGCGCCAGGTGGTGTCGCAACAAATATCGCATCTTCCATGAAAAATGTTAGTGAATTTGGTATGGAGCGCACTAAAGCAGTACAGAGTGTGATGCCAAGAGTCGGGCAACCCGAGGAGATCGCACGAGTAGCGTTATTCCTAGCTTCAGACGATTCAAGCTTTGTAAACGGTACTGTTGTTACTGCTGATGGCGGATGGACTGCCGCGTTTTAAATAATGTTTTTTAACAAAAAAGGCTGTCCCAAACGGCGTTATGCTTTTTGGGTAACGGGTTCAGTTTTGGCAGAGAAAATGCTAACAACAATGTAAATAACAAGCAGAAACGCTCAGAAATTTGAGCGTTTTTTATCGTAATATATAATTTTCACTCCGTCTCAATGAAGATAGTAATAACTATAACCTTCATTACTTTTAATTATTTATCGTCATTTTCCTTAATGCTATTTTTCTTTTTCTTCTTTTTAAAATTGGAATCTAAAACCCCACCAAACAAGGCAATAAATATCGCAACCCAAACCCAAAAGTTCAAAAATACATCCCCTCTTTTAAATTTAAGATTTCAGCATAAAAACAAAACTTCTTACTTAAACACAACTGCCACGTTAGAATGAAATAGTTCCTCACATTTTTTCTCAAAAGCCGTAAAAATTCCCACAAACGTTGGCATTACATTTGTGAGAACTCTACTTTACTTAATTGAACCATATTTTTATTATATAAAGATAGAAGACTTACCTTCCATCATAAAATTAAATATTGATTCGTGCTTTCCTTTTTTTGAAATCAACATCCGAATAATAGGTGTTCTTTACAAGCAGGTTCGGTCCGAGACACTTAACTGCCGGACAATGACAATTCAGGCTTTTGGCTGTTGGTGTATCTATCCATTTTGAATATGCATCAGGAAGTGACGTATCCTGTATATTTCCAAGTGTTGATTCGTCTCCAAAATCGGTTACGATAATGTCACCTGTAAAGATATTAACATTCAATCGGGAACGGCCATCTGGGTCATTCCGCACACTCACATTGTCCTTACTATATAGCCTTTTTAATAAATCTAAATCTTCCTGTGAAGAACTGCACGGATAAAAAGGCAACGTTCCAAACATCATCCACAAATCTTCGTGTTGATGATCAAGCAGCCTGTTAATCGCAATACGAATATCATCCAATTCCAGCGTTTCTAATTCGCTCGCAAAATCTACTGGGTACATAGGATGAATCTCATGCCGTGCACAGCCCATTTCGCGTACCTGATCATGAATATGCTCTCCAAATATGGAAAAGTACGTTTGTTCAGCATCGTTTCCGCTGAAACCATTACACCCTCCTTGGCAAGCCGCTGTGAATTTTCTATCATACGGTCAAAAAACTTTTTACGATTATCTTCAGAAGGCTTCCGCTCCATATTAGCAAAACCGATTTCCGTAAATTCTTCAACGGTTCCCCAATTATGGGAAATATGTAATACATCTAAAAATGGAATAATAGATTCATATCTATCATAAGGCAATGTTAAATTTGAATTCATCTGTGTTTTTACACCACGGCTGTGTGCATATTTCAATAGTGGAAGCACATGATTGCGAATGGACTTTTTATTCATCATTGGCTCCCCACCAGTAATGCTTATGGTGCGGAGATGCGGTATTTCATCCAGTCTTTCCAATATAAGATCCATTGGCAATGAATCGGGATCCACTGGTTGAAGGGTATAACCGACAGCACAATGTGCACAGCGCATATTGCACATTGTCGTAGTCGTAAATTCAACATTTGATAACGTCATTTCCCCATGTTCCTCAACATCCATATATGCTTCCCACGGATCATTGGTTGGCGAGATGGTTCCTATGTTTGTTCTTGTAGTCAATTAAGAAAACTTCCTTTCCATATAAGTAATTCTATTTACCATTTTACGGGGTGCCTGCCATAAAAATGAATCCATATTTATTTTAGCATATAAAAATCGGAAACCTACAAACAATTAAAGACAGCTTTTAAAGAGTCTGTTTGTACATAATTAAACTTAATCCGAATGGCAAGTCCGTTTAACAAATCATTTTCCCGCCAACTCTCATACGCTTTTGCACTGCTTTCATTTTCTATTAGCTATAAAAAATCGGATTTGTGAAACAATAAGACAACTATTTTTTAAGGGAGATGACAGGATTAATGTCCGATTTTTGTCCAAGTATATGGCCGGAAGAACCAACTCCTAGTACAGTTAAAAATTGCGGTGAGTGCGGTCTAATCGAACATGGGTCACGTATGATTTGGGGAGAAGGGAATCCAACCGCTCCGATTATGGTCATCCTAGACAACCCAGGTGCACGTGAAAATCGTAATAGTGATCCATTCGTTTGCGGTACAAGACAGACATTACAAAAAGCCACGACAACCGTTGGATTAAATGCTAACGATCTATATTTTAAAACGAAAACCAACCCGCGCATACGATAAAGAAATGACTAGAGAAACCTGCATGATGCACTTGAATCAACAACTACAAAATAAAAAACCTACATTTATCCTTTGTCTTGGAAATGTAGCCGTCCAATCCTTTTTCAAGATGAAGAAACGGATGTAAAATCATTACGAGGCAAAATGTACGATGTAAGAGGTATCAAAACAACAGTGGCATATCATCCTTTAGCAGTTAGAAGGCGACCTAATTTGTGGTCTCTGTTTATCGAGGACTGGCAATATGTTGCTGAACAGTATTTTAAGAGATGAGCGTTGAAAAAATTATTACTTGGTATAGTAGGAAACTGCCTCTTTTTCAATCTTTTTCTCGGAATTCAAAAAAGTTCCCACAAACGTTGGTGTATACACATTTATGAGAACTCTAACTTTATTTAAAAGAACTATTTTTTTATTATATAAATATATGGAAGGATTACATTTTTTCCTTTTAAGCGGCCTTAAAAGGAAATCGGAATGAGTACAGTCACCCTTCTTTGTAATAGCCATTTTAGTGTACTACACAAACGGTGAACACTCGGCTTATTTTACACCTTTCGTCCATTTACTTACTTTATCCGGATGATTTTTGACCCACTTTTTCCCTGCTTCATAAGGATCCATCCCATCTTGAATCATAACCATGACTTCACCCATATCTTTAGCTGTCCAATGAAACTGTTTCAAAATCTTATTTGCTGCGGGTGCATCCTTTTTCAAGCCTTGACGAGCCACAGCATGTAAACTGTCCGGTTCACCGAATAGATTATTGGGGTCTTTTAAATATTTTAAATCCCATTCCAAGAAGGCCCAATGCGGTTCCCAAAGCGTTACAACAATAGGATCATGAGAATCGATTGCTTTTTTTAGCGCAGCAGTCATTGCCGGGCCGGAACTGGCTTGCAGATTCCACTTGTTTAATCCATAGTTGGGCATCACGTTATTCTTTGTAATTTTCATTTGTCCTGCCCCAGGATCAATTCCAGTGATTGTCCAATCAAGTTTGTCACCAATATCATTCGTATTCTTTTTTAGATCTTCAATTGAATCGATATTTACATAAGAAGGAACCGCCAAACCGATTGTAACTTCATTTTTAATTGATGTACTGAGATCTACAATTTGATCTTTATATTTTTTCCAATAGTCAGCATGTGTGTTTGGAAGCGTGACAGTACCAACTGAAATATCCGCTGATTGATCAGCAAGACTGGCGAACACAACCCCAGGTGATACCTGTTTTAATTCAATGTTATACCCTACGTCTTCAAGAACAGCTTTCACGACATTAACCCCGGCAACCGCTGAAGCCCAGGAAACATAGGGCATAGTTAGTTCTTTTTTGCCAAGTTCAGTATCTGTTTTACTATCCGCACTGCTTGTGGAACTATTGTCTGCACCGCTTCCACAAGCAGATAAGATAATAAAGAACATTACGACAACAACTGAACCAATTAAATGAAATTTCTTCAACATAATGTTAACATTTCACTCCTCTTTCTACTAAATACAAACAAGGATAATGTTACTGTGCTTTTGTTCTATTTACAAACTTCATAAAAGCCAATTTACTTTGATATATAGTGGATAAGAGTCCCAAGCACCATATAAAAGTCTCTTCTTTAAAAATGTTCCCTTTTATCTCTATTATGTAGGTTTTAAAAATATCCCGTATCACTTTTATCATGATACGGGATATTTTTAGTTCAGCTTGCATAAATTTTTTAGCTTGGTCTATTGTTGATTAACGTTCAATCAAAATGGGCCGTAATGGATTAAATCCTGGTTTTGTTATGGATTGGAACTGACACTATAGCCATCAACATAATTATCTTTCTAACGCCAAACTAACCGCTTCAATCGCATGGATTATAGTTGTATCAAATACCGGAACCTCTGAATCCCCCGGTTTTACCAATAATCCAATCTCCGTACAACCTAAAATGATACCTTCAGCTCCGTCATCTATTAAGCTTTTGATTACCTTTTTAAAATAATTCCTTGATGTTTGCAAAGTTTTCCCTAAACATAGTTCATCAAAAATCACTTTGTTTATAGCTTCACGATCAATGCTTTTGGGTACGATAACCCTTGTACCATTGGACTTCAACCGTGATCTATAAAAGTCCTGTTCCATCGTATATTTAGTTCCAAGGAAACCTACCGTACTAATTTTTGACTTTTTAATTTGTTTTGCTACTGCATCAGCAATATGAATAACGGGTAAATCAACCCTATTTTCTACATGCCCAACAACTTTGTGCATCGTATTTGTACCTATTACGATAATGCTTGCTCCAGCTCTTTCCAATGCCTCGGCAGCATCGCCCACTATTTTTCCAGCACTTTCCCAATCACCCGTTGATTGATATCGTTCAATTTCCGCAAAGTCGACACTATATAAAATGCACGCTGCGGAATGCAAACCGCCTAATCTATATTTTACTTCTTCATTAATGATTCGATAATATTTTTCCGATGATTCCCAGCTCATTCCGCCTATTAAGCCGATGATTTTCACGATTCCTCCCCCTACCTCAATAGTAGAATACAGTTCCTAATTTACTTATGAAAAAGAGCCTATCGCAAGCTCTTCTTCATAAGTCTGTACAAGGCCCTGGTATCATTGTCCATTTCAATGTATGATTTGACCCTCTATCATCGTCCACAGTACATTACATTCAGAATCTATCAATACTAGATCGGCATCTGCTTGAGGTGATATTCTACCTTTCCTTTGAAGCCCAAGAATATTCGCAGGCGCTGTAGATGCCATATATACTGCTTCTGCTAATGGTATTCCGCTATCAACCGCTTTTCGTAAGGCCTCATTCATCGTAACTGTACTTGATGCTAGTGTACCATCTGCCAAACGGGCCTCTCCATTACGAACTGTCACTTGGTGTCCGCCAAATTCATAATCACCATCTCCCATGTACATGGCTTGTAATGCATCGGTAATCAAAACAACTCCCTCCGCACCCTTAATTCGATGCATGAGCCGAACGATGGCAGGGTGTAAGTGAATATGATCGACAATGGCTTGGAGGCTCACATGAGATTCTTCAAATGCAGCAACTACAATTCCAGGATCCCGATGATGAATTGGTCGCATCCCATTAAAACAATGGGTGACATGGCTCGCTCCTTTAGAAAAAGCTTCCTTTGCTTCTTCATATGTAGCATCAGAATGGGCAATAGAAACGATGATTCCCCTTTCTTTTAAAAACTCGACCATCTCCATTCCACCTGGCAGCTCAGGCGCGATTGTAACCATCTTGACGAGTGAACCTGTCTCTTTTAGAACCTCTTCCATTTCTTCTATATTTGGATGCCGCAGATACAACTCATTTTGCATCCCTTTTCGTTTCACGTTTAGGTACGGGCCTTCTAGATGAATACCTTCAATTTTGGCACCTGACTCACTACCAATCGCTTTTTTAACGTTCTGAATCATATCCATTAAATCTTCTGTTGACGAGGTTACAGATGTAACAAGAAAAGATGTGCAACCTGTCTTTGCGCAGGTTTTAGAGACCTCAAGAATACTTTCTACAGTACCGTCCATCATATCAGCACCATGCGCACCATGAATATGAACATCAATCATTCCTGGTATTAACGTTTGCCCTTGCGCATCTATTACTTGATAATCTTCTGGAATCTCTGAATTCATGTGACTATCAATCTTTTGAATTTGTCCATCTTCTATCCACACAGCACCTGATATGATTTCATTCTTTGTGATGACCTTGGCATTAAGAATGACCTTTTTCATTAATCTTTTCTCCTCTCTATTTTAAACAATTAGCCCATCAATTATGGGGGCATTTAGTGTAGGAAGAGACTGACTCTTTTTCTAAAAAGGGACTGCCTCCTAGTTCTGCCCCTCACCCCAACAAATCCCGTATATCCTCTTCCGTTAACCGGTTGAGTCGTTCGTCTTTTGGATCGATGACTTGCTCGATCAAATGCCGCTTCCTTTCTTGTAATTCATTCATCTTTTCCTCAATTGTCCCTTTGGCTACCAACTTGATAACCTGAACCGCTTGCTTTTGACCGATACGATGGGCGCGGTCAGCTGCTTGCTCTTCGACGGCAGGATTCCACCAGCTATCATAAAAAATAACGGTGTCTGCCCCAGTTAAATTAAGCCCAGTCCCACCCGCTTTTAAGGAAATTAGAAAGATATCCCGTTGACCGGCATTATAACTGTTACATAATGCCACTCTTTCCGCTGCCGGCGTCTGTCCATCCAAGTAATAATATGGGATTCCTTGAAAAGCGATTTTCTGCCCAATAAGCTGCAGCATCTTGGTAAATTGGGAAAAAATCAACACGCGTCGTCCAGTTTGCCTCGCTTCTTCGATAATCCGCATCAGCTGTTCAAATTTTGCCGAAGACCCTTCATATCCATCGACAAATAATCCTGGATGACAACATATTTGACGCAGCCGAGTTATTCCGGCTAGAATTTTAATGCGATTTTCTCGTATTGTTTCCTGGTCCAAATGCTTGAGGGTTTTATGGCGCAACTTGGCCAAATAACTGGCATAGAGTGTCTTCTGCTCTGGCAGTAATTCAGTCGCTTCGATTACTTCCCTTTTCTCTGGTAATTCACCAAGCACATCCTTCTTGACCCTGCGCAGCATAAATGGATGAATCCTCCGGGCGATCTGTTTATTCGTTAACTCACTGTACTCTCTTAACCCTAAGAATAATTCAGGAAACACGACATGAAAGATTGACCAGAGCTCCTCTAGCGCATTTTCCATTGGTGTACCTGTTAAAGCAAAACGGTGGGTTGCCTGCAATTGTTTCACCGCTCGGGCAGTTTGGGTGAGGGCATTTTTAAACATCTGTGCTTCATCGAAAAATACGACATGAAATTCCTGTTTCTCATACCAGCGCAAATCACTGCGTAGTAATGGATAGCTCGTGATGATGACGTCCATATCTGCTTTATCCTTTTGCAACTGCATCCGCTCTGACTTGTTTCCATCTAAGATCATTGCTTGAATCTCTGGTGCGAATTTCATGATTTCACTTTGCCAGTTATACGTAACAGATGAAGGACACACAATCAATGCCGGCTGTCCTTTTTCACGAATAATAGGAAGTTCGGATAAAATAAATGCAATGCTTTGAATGGTTTTTCCAAGTCCCATATCGTCCGCTAAAATGCCTCCAAACCCATAACTAGCAAGGGTTTTCATCCAGTTATATCCCTCTTTTTGATAGTTTCGCAACACTCCTTCTATCTGTGCTGGAATTTCAAACTGTAAGCGTTCTGGATGTTGAAGCTTCTCTAAAAACGCACGGAATGATGCCTCCATTGAAACGGCATCACGATCCTCAAAATAATTGATGAGCCTTAGCCCTTCGACAACAGGGACTTTAAAACGCGTTTCCCACTCCTCATCTTGAACAGGAGCAGCATGCAAGAAACGCCTGATCTCTTCCATTTCCCTCGTCTCCAAGGATAGCAACGCACCATCCTGCAGCCGGTAATACTTCCGCTTCTCTTCTAATGCTGCTAGCAGTTCTTTGATCTCCGTCTCTGGAATACCATCCATCGTAAACGTAAACTCAAGCCAATTTGTCCGCTCCTTATAATGCCTCACCTTGATTTTCGGGATTGTTGTTTTTGGTAAAATTCGCAGGCGTACAGCAGTTGTCGCATACACTTGAACCAATTTCTGCAATTTCGGCAATTCATGGTACAAAAAATTATATTCTAATTCCTCATTTTGCAGGTAATAGCCACTCTCTGTTTGGGTAAACTCGCTCTCTTCCATCAACTGAAGAATCGTTTCTTCCTTCTCCATATCCCGAATAATCATTGAACCTACTTTCGGTTGCCGATAATCAAGCGGATTGATGACCACTCCTTCATAATGGAATTCCAGTCCAGCGAGCAGTCGATTGTTCACGCGATCTACAAAAAGCTTCGCCTGAAGGGGTGTTTTATGCAGCTGGTCGGTAATCTCTCCAGATAAATGGACCTCCCCTATTTTTCGTAAATGTGGCAATAGCTGTTCCATAAAATATTTCAATTGATGAGCCGGTATGGTAATTTCATTCGATTGGGAACGCTCCAGCATCCGCTTTAATTCATAGAGACGCTGGGCTTCCTCGCTTTTTACGACAACAACCTTCCCAGCCGATAGAACCGTGTCATATTCTTTTAAAATCATCATTTCGCTTAACCCGTTAATAATCAGTTGATATCCGCTTTCCTCTGTACCAGTAAATTCAAATGTTAAAGGTAACGGTTCATCGGATACATGAAAATGATGATAGCTTTTCCCAGCGTATTGTAAGATCACTTTTGGTGCACGTGCCAATAAAGGTTCGACTCTCTTCCAGAAGGATGCTGGAACAAGCAACATCCCTTTGTCCCAATGAGACTTCCCGGGTATTGCTCGACGATACATTTTTTCATCTTCCATCACAAGAATGAGCTGCTGCACAATGTCATCCGTCACACTGTCAAAACAATACTTGGTTGGATCGTATCGGAATTCATCTGATAGGGCATGAATTCTGCCTTCCTTAACGCTCTCCAAAAATTCACGGATATCCGCTATTCTGTTTGATGCGATGGAAATTTCGATACCGAACCGCTCATTCCCTCTGGCAGTAACACCCTTACAGAAAAACGTCGTATCCAAGACTTCTCGATTTTCAAAATGGATTTGCTGGCCACTTCTAGGAGTTGATCCCGACTCAAATAATCGCAACAACCCTTCCGACAGCTCTCCCTCCGTTTGGTCAAAGGCCCACTCATCCGGGTTCTTCTCTGGCTGGTAATGTTGCCACGCAATCAATACTGCAGCAACATGTTGGCAGTCCTTTTGAACAGACGAAAGCGACGGACAGCTGCAATGCGCCTTGAATCCTTTAGAATGTTTCTCGAGGTGTACATGAAAATCCTCCGCTCCTTTGACTGCAGCATGTAAGGAATTGGGAGTTACTTCTTCTACTGTTACTTTTCCATTACGATAAAAGGCTTCCCCTCGTTTAAAGGAGGCAGCCCCACACCGATCTTTGATGATTTTTTGATTAAGTTTGATTTCCATGGGGTAGCCTCCTTTCTGTATAACCGGTCGTTAATCTTCTTCTATAAATTTATCATGAAGAATATTTTCTTGCCATATAAACGGATCTTGGTGGGATCGATGGTAGGGCGGGAAATTTATAGGGATGCAAAAGTTGGTGGGTAAATATATGAAGTAATTTGGGTAAATGGTAATTTCGATGAGTGAAGGAAACTATTTGATTATTTGCGGATAGCGGAAAAGGAAAACGCGATCCATTGCATAATATTGGTTAACATGGAAGTTGTTAAAGCAAGGTGGGAACCCTTTGTCAAACAAATCCAACTCCTCATTTGCCCCTGCGTCCTAAAAACCAATAACACTCACAAATATTGATGTGTATCAACATTTGCGAGTGTTTTAAAATAAACTCGTTTTTACCTAAAATACCGGTGGGCCGTTCTCTACATCATACATACAATATTTAAAAGTAGTTTCGTATTGTTGTCAAAACTCTCTTCAAATCATGTTCATGTAGCTTTCCTATTTTAAATAGCAACTCTTTAAAATGCACAGTATTTAGTTTGGAGCATCTGACAACGGACGGTTTGTCTAAGCCCGCTTCTTCCCAGTATTCTACTGCAACATCAAATTCATTTCTTGCATGTTGACTTGTAACTGTTGCGATTAAGTGATCTAATTCAACAACTGTATTTCGCAAGTGAAAATTGAGCCACATCGCAATTTAATTTTGAGCCACTTACTTTTTAGTTATTTTTAATCCAATCTTCTGTTTCTCTCATTCGATAAGAAGTACCATTCATATTTAAAACGTGTGACTTATGAGTTAAACGATCCGTTAATGCTGCTGTTAATACGGCATCGTGGAAGATCTCTTGCCACTTTAAAAATGACAAATTACTGGTGATGATCGTTGACTTTCGATCTGCCCTTAAGGATAGATGGGAAAACAGTAATTCAGCTCCTTCTTTATCAAATGAGATATATCCTAATTCATCCAATATTACGAGATCATACTTTTCAAATTTTAATTCAAATGATCGTAATGTGCGTTCCGAGCGATGTTCCTTCAATTGATTAATAAAAGAAGGCACTGTCGCAAAGAAAACACGATATCCGGCTAAACATGCTTCCATTCCTAACCCAATAGCTAGATGCGTTTTACCGGTTCCAGGAGGGCCTGTCAAAATGACATTCCGGCCCTCTTTAATAAAGGATAGGGTTTTTAGGTCTGGTAGTTTTTGTTGCGCTGGCTTTGGTAATGCTTCTTCTACTAATTCATCTAACAATTTCTTTTGTGGAAAATTCGCAGCCCTAATTCGGTTTTGCTTTGCGCGAATTAATCGATCTGCTTTTTCCTGTGTTAATACTTGAAGTAATACATCATATGCCCGTTCTGGATGTTTAAAATTGCTAGAATCCTGAACCATTTTTCGAATGCTTGGTAGTCTTAAATCCTTACATAACTCAATTAGCTTTGTTTGTTGTTCCATTTCACACTACTCCTTCTGTTGTATAAAAAAGATCCTGATAAGCTCGTAGATTCGATTCAGCTTGTTTTGCTATATCATCATTTTCTTCGATCATTGGAGATCCGTCTGATTGCTCACATATAAACTGAATTCGCTCTGTTGAAATATAATCGAATCGGACTTGTTTCAATTGCTCAATGGCCTTTAATACTTCCTCAAGATTATCTTTTTCCTTTATAAAATGGAGTAGCTCTAGAAAATCTTTCTCTTTTCCGATATAATACTGTTGATAGATATTTTTAATATGGGTTGGTGCCTGCTTCATACATTGACTTTGATTCAGGGCACCTTTTTTCTTTTCAAATGTTTTCAAATAGTGATAGATATCCATTTCCCACTGATGAATCCCCCAATTTCGAGGATGGGCCGCCACAAATTCACCATCAATAAATATTCGAATATGCTCTGCCCCTACCTTGGCACGGATATATTTCCCCACATGTCCCTCAGGGACAGAATAGTGATTTTGTTTAATCACAATGGTACTGTATTTATCTACTCGGCATTCAACCAATTCTGCTGCGTCAAATGGGTGAATTGTATTCTTTTTCACTGTCTTTTTCTCTTTTTTCAACAGGTCGATATGCTTTTCCTTATATTCATGATGCAGTCGCTGGTTCAATGTTTGTAATACAGTAATTAAATGTTGATTAGCTTCTGTTATGTTTTCGAACTTGTATATGGATGAAAATGCCTTCCGCCGTATAAACTCGACACTTCGTTCTACATGCCCTTTTTCATTTCCTTTTCTCGCTTCACATAATCGGATACGAAATTGATAATAGTTCGAGATCTGGATCATTGGGTCCGTGATCGTTTTTGCGTTACCAATAAATGATTTCACCACTGTTCGCATGTTGTCGTAAGTAAAGACTGCTGGTATAAAATCCAAGTGTTCGATCAGTTTCGCATGTACGTCCAATACACATATTTGAGTTTCCGATTCATATAATCTCGCAAACCGATAATTACTATATGGCAACGTAAAAACAGCTAGCGAATAACTTCCTATCTTTCCATCTATCTCTAATTTCACTTCTCCCCAATCAAATTCAACCTCTGCACCTGGTTCACAATACTTGCGAATAAACACTTCTCTCTTCTTCTCCGTTTCTTCATTCACATAATTTCTAACCGTTGTATAGCCGATGTTATACCCTTCGTCTCGTAATGCTTCATACATATCAATCATTTTCATTTGTTGTTTAGCCATGTAATGTTGTTTTTTCCATTCATTTTCAGCAATGAATTGTTGTAACTTCGCTTGTATTTCCTCTGTAAGGACGCGTTTTTTACTGATTCTTGGTTTATACGTTGGTGCGCTCATAATGTCTTCAGGAATCGGCAACTGTCGAATATCCTGCTGTTTGCTTTCTTCAAACTTCGCAATGTATTTCTTTATCGTATTCCTTGCGACTTTAGTTGCTTTTGAAATGCTTCTTTGGCTCTCTCCATTTAGATATCTTTTAATAATTTCTTGTTTCATGTTCAATGTCACCACTCCCGAAACTCCCCCAATATTAAATTGTAATACTAGGGTATTTTCTAATAAGGTGGCTCAATTTTCAATTGTCATTGTGGTTCAATTTTAAGTTACCATATACAACAACTACATTATCATTGCTTACAATAACAACTGGTCTTCTTTTCCCATTTATTTCAACAGTCCATACCTCTCCACGCTTACCTGTTTTATTCATCTTCCTTACCCCAAAACATTTCATCTTTTTCTTTTATAATTTGCTCTTTTGGCGGCCTGCTGTCAAAATAATTATCAAATAACTTATTGAGCAATTTTATCCGTTCTCCGTTATCCATTTCTTCGATTGCTTTTATTATCTCATCAGCAGTCATTCATAACCACCTCATTTATTAATGATTTTATTAAATCAATTATACAATAGAACAAATTATTAATAAAACAATCACTAAACAAAAAGACAGCTACATAATGCACCAAGCTGTCTAACTGAATCTAACTTTATTAAAATGTGCCGCGACTTTCTGAAATAGTATTTCCACATTAACTTTTGACATATATATTCGATTACTTGTGCTTAGCGTTGATACCGGTGGTCGGGGTCGAAGCCAACACACTGGAGAGGAACGATTAATAAACCCCATCCCCCAAGCCTTATTTTTGCCAGAAAAACAAATAAACAAAAGGATTACAATATCAGCTATTGTAATCCTTTTGGTAGGACCTCGACTAATCCAAAGGCCTAATGATAATATTCTATTAACATACTAAATATATAAAGAAATAACGGACAGTATGGGCCTGAGTGGACTCGAACCACCGACCTCACGCTTATCAGGCGTGCGCTCTAACCAGCTGAGCTACAGGCCCATATATGGTAATGGAGCGGGTGAAGGGAATTGAACCCTCGACATCAGCTTGGAAGGCTGAGGTTTTACCACTAAACTACACCCGCATATAATAAATTGTATTTAAAATAATGACTCTCACGAAAGGCATGCCTCTACATCTACTAGCGTACTCAGGGATGTATATGCTTCGAGGCAACTCGTAGCTTATTCAGTAGAAGTAACGCTCGTGGCTGAGGTTTTACCACTAAACTACACCCGTAATTAATTTTTCACGTGAGTGATCTAATTAATCTGATGGAGGGAGTAGGACTCGAACCTACGAACCCAATGGGAGCGGATTTACAGTCCGCCGCGTTTGGCCAACTTCGCTATCCCTCCACTATATTTCAAGAATGGTGGCTCGGGACGGAATCGAACCGCCGACACACGGATTTTCAGTCCGTTGCTCTACCGACTGAGCTACCAAGCCATTTTAGTTTCTAATGTTATGTATGGAGGAGGTAGAGGGATTCGAACCCCCGCGCGGTTTGACCCGCCTGTCGGTTTTCAAGACCGATCCCTTCAGCCAGACTTGGGTATACCTCCACGTTATAATGACCCTATAGATGGACCCTGCAGGACTCGAACCTGCGACCGATCGGTTATGAGCCGATAGCTCTAACCAGCTGAGCTAAGGGTCCGATTTATAATACTTCAATATGATAGATCAGTGAAAAACGGATCAAAGACCTCAAGGGTATGAACCGTATGCTCCAATAGCTGAACTACCAATAATTTAAAATGGAGCCTAGCGGGATCGAACCGCTGACCTCCTGCGTGCAAGGCAGGCGCTCTCCCAGCTGAGCTAAGGCCCCGTATAATGGTCGGGAAGACAGGATTCGAACCTGCGACCCCATGGTCCCAAACCATGTGCTCTACCAAGCTGAGCTACTTCCCGTAAATAATAGCGCGCCCGAGAGGAGTCGAACCCCTAACCTCTTGATCCGTAGTCAAGCGCTCTATCCAATTGAGCTACGGGCGCATATGGTGCCGAGGGCCGGACTCGAACCGGCACGGTAGAAACCTACCGCAGGATTTTAAGTCCTGTGCGTCTGCCAATTCCGCCACCCCGGCATGGCAATTAAAGCGGAAGACGGGATTCGAACCCGCGACCCCCACCTTGGCAAGGTGGTGTTCTACCACTGAACTACTTCCGCATATACATTTATATTCCATAAATGGTGCGGGTGAAGGGAGTCGAACCCCCACGTCGAAAGACACTAGATCCTAAGTCTAGCGCGTCTGCCAATTCCGCCACACCCGCATAATGGTGAGCCATGAAGGATTCGAACCTTCGACCCTCTGATTAAAAGTCAGATGCTCTACCGACTGAGCTAATGGCTCATAAAAATTTCCGTTACTTTATTCAAGCAGTATGTTTATCTAAGTATGCCGGCCAGAGGACTTGAACCCCCAACCTACTGATTACAAGTCAGTTGCTCTACCAATTGAGCTAGGCCGGCATATAATGGCGGTCTGGACGGGACTCGAACCCGCGACCTCCTGCGTGACAGGCAGGCATTCTAACCAGCTGAACTACCAGACCATTTTGGTTGCGGGGGCAGGATTTGAACCTACGACCTCTGGGTTATGAGCCCAACGAGCTACCAGACTGCTCCACCCCGCGATATAATTAAAATATTAAAATTTCCCCTGCTCTTTAAATAACTTCCACCGTGAATGCTCGTCGTGTTGCAAGCTGTT
>NZ_LT984885.1 GCF_900258515.1 Lentibacillus sp. Marseille-P4043
CAAGCGCTCTATCCAATTGAGCTACGGGCGCATATGGTGCCGAGGGCCGGACTCGAACCGGCACGGTAGAAACCTACCGCAGGATTTTAAGTCCTGTGCGTCTGCCAATTCCGCCACCCCGGCATGGGAATTGGAGCGGAAGACGGGATTCGAACCCGCGACCCCCACCTTGGCAAGGTGGTGTTCTACCACTGAACTACTTCCGCATATATATTAATGAATGGTGCGGGTGAAGGGAGTCGAACCCCCACGTCGAAAGACACTAGATCCTAAGTCTAGCGCGTCTGCCAATTCCGCCACACCCGCAAGAATGGTGAGCCATGGAGGATTCGAACCTCCGACCCTCTGATTAAAAGTCAGATGCTCTACCAACTGAGCTAATGGCTCTAACATTAAAAGTGGTGCCGGCCAGAGGACTTGAACCCCCAACCTACTGATTACAAGTCAGTTGCTCTACCAATTGAGCTAGACCGGCTTATTAATTTAAGGCTTTTATTATCTTACATACATGTTCATCAAGTGTGCTCGTCGTGTTGCAAGTTCGTTCAATGATGTTGCACTCCTCGCAAGCCTGCACATAGTAGAAAATTCATTGATGTTAACGGCTTGCTCTACCAATTGAGCTAGACCGGCTATTTTTAAATAACAAGATGGTGGAGGATGCAGGGCTCGAACCTGCGACCCCCTGCTTGTAAGGCAGGTGCTCTCCCAGCTGAGCTAATCCTCCTATATGTAATGCCTGGCGGCGTCCTACTCTTGCAGGGGCAAAGCCCCAACTACCATCGGCGCTGGAGAGCTTAACTACTGTGTTCGGCATGAGAACAGGTGTGACCTCTCCGCTATTGCTACCAGACCTACATCTTGTAAGTCATTCTTGTTTAAAATTAAGGACAAGATATATTATATGCATTTTTGTCAAAAAATGCAAGTGTTTTTTATATTTTGTACCCTAAAAACTAAATAAGAGTTCTTCAAGCAACGAATCAAAAAGAAATATAGTTAAGTCCTCGATCTATTAGTATCCGTCAGCTCCACGTGTTACCAC
>NZ_LT984886.1 GCF_900258515.1 Lentibacillus sp. Marseille-P4043
GAATAATTTCATCGTATGAACATCCCTCCAATAGATCAGAAATATTATTACTCTTTTGTACTAATACTGCTTTTTCTATAAAATCTTCATCTGTCTCGTCCATATCAATATTAAAATCTACATAAAACTTTGAAGGGATAGACTCTCCCTCTTCATCGTATTTCAGGTCCACATATTCTTTTAAGTCATATTCCTCCTTAACGTTACCCAACCATATGGAGACTATTCCTTTTTTTTCCATTAGCAATACACACTCCTATTCTAATCTTAATTCTTTTGGCAAAGATGAAATACCACCTTCTAGTCTGTAACTAGCCCAATTATTAAGTCTTCTAATAAATGTTTTGTAGTCATTTGATGTATCAATAATAGCTAATAACTCGTTATGTGCTTTCGTAGATCCAAAACCACCATGGACCCCTTTGGGATTTACAAATTTAACATCAGATATTGCGGTTCTTAAATCCTTTATTTTTTCGGCACTGATATCCCAATACTTAAACTGTGGAGCCCTAGATACCAAATGCCATTCATGCAATCCTCCTGGTGCTCTTAGCCGACGTTCGATTTTTTTCCTAATCTTCTTGTCTTTCCATAATACATCCAATTCATTACTAGTAAGGGAATTAAAAAAGTTATTAAACTTCCCACTTTTAGCGGTTGGAATGTCATCTGTAGTTAATACAAATGTGCTTTTATCTTTATTTGCATAATCTACATTCAGGTCACTCTTTGTCCCCGACAATCTCTCAGCCTTCAAAATCAACTGATCCTTCAAAAACTCCCCATCCACTACATTATAAGGAACCTTACCTCCACCAGCCAATTGATACTGTGGTCCATAGGGTAAATACTGCGAAAAATCCATA